>JALZBE010000344.1 GCA_030947665.1 Vulcanimicrobiota bacterium
GGGGGCTCGGCCGCTGACGAAGCGGATGCTCTGCCTCGATGGTACCCGGGGTGACTAGTTCCGGTCGAGGGGAGCCGCATCGTCGGTCGCGTCCGGCGGGATTCGGACCCGCATCACCCACTCAGTCAAAACGGTGCTCTATCCGGTTGAGCTACGGGCGCTGCGGTTCGAGTATCGCGCGCACCGTATGTCGAGGTAATGACCAGATCATTGCCCCGCTGATCAACATCTCGAGCCTCAGAACGATTTCATTGTGGGATGACCGGGATTTGAACCCGGACGCCCTCGCGGGCAGCAAATTTTCGCACCACTTCGGCTTTCGCCGCCGTCGCGCCATCCGTGCGACGTTCGTGGTCCGGACTGTGCCTTGACCGTGCTCGTTCGGTGTGTCGACATCGATTTCGCCGAACCAGTTTAGGCCGCGCCCGTCCAGTCTCTACACCTTCGGTGTTCAGCATGTCGAACGTTCGACGGCGCTGTGACCGCTTGGCTCGGCGTTGTCGTGCGGCGCGCCGCGACGAGTTCACCGAATTTGAGCGCATCCCGGCCGCCGTTTCCGTCCGGCCGGCTCATGTTCACAAGTCTGCTGTGTCTACCGATTCCACCATCATCCCGCGGCGCGATTCGCCGTCGGCGACGGCGCTACCGCTTCGGACGCCGATCGCTCCTCGGCGATCCTCATGGCTGCGGGAATGAGACCGCGCGGAAGGCCCGGGACGTCAGGTAGCCTAGGAGCAGGTCCGCTTCGCTTACCGTGAACGTGTCGACACCGAGCAGCAGGCACGCCGCGTCAACGACGATCAGGCCGGCCGGTAAGATGTCGGCGCGCTGCGGGCGGATATGCGGCATAGCCTTACGCGCGGCGAGGTCACGCGACAGCAGCTCGTCGATGAGGCGCAGGCAGTCGGCGTGGGTCATCGTTGCGCCGTCGTGCACGCCGCCCGCGATCATCGCTGACGCGGTGAAGACCGTGCCGCCGACTGCGATCAGGCTCGTGAAATCACGGACCGGCTCGAAGGGGCGCAGGACCGCCGCCGCGTCAGCGCGCGCTTCGTTCGCCAGCGCGCGGCGCTCGTCAGCATCGAGCGCACGTGCGCCGAGCAACGCCGGATGCCGTTCCGAGAGGCGGACTGCACCGATCTCGACCGACAGTGTCTTCCCTACCGCGCCCGTGCCGCGTGCGCGCCGCGGAACGTCGATCGCCAACTCGGCGCTCCCGCCGCCGACGTCGAGCACTGCGATCGCACCGTCGCCGTCGCGCGATGCGGTGGCCCCGAGAAACGAGTACGTCGCTTCTTCGACGCCGCTCAGCACGCGTGGCGCGACGGCGAGGCGTTCCGCGACCTGATGGGCGAAATCGGCGCCGTCGCTCGCGCGGCGTAGCGCGCTCGTCGCGACCGCATCGACCTCTGTTACGCCGAGGGCGCGCGCGATCTCGACATATTCCTCGATCGCCGCCAGCGTGCGCTCCCGCGCTGCCGGGTCGAGCGTGCCGGTCGTGCCGATGCCCGTGCCGATGCGGGTACCGCGCGACTCCGCCGCGAGCCGCTCGTCGCCGTCCTGAGCCTGTCGAAGAACGAGCAGACGCGTCGAGTTGGTGCCGATCGAGAAGAGCGCGCGGATCACCGGCCGGCGTTACAACGGCGCATGCGGCGCCAGCGTCGCGTGCGGCTCGGCGCGCCGCGCTTCAAAATCTTGAGGGCCGGGCCGGCTGCGGTACCAGCGATTGCCGTCGTAACGGCGAGCGCAGCGTCTACATCACCTTGTGCAGCGAATGCGGTAGCCCCGCCGTCGCATCGATCTCGTCCGCGGCCCAATCGGTCAGCGGTCCTTCGGCGGGCGCGGCGGTATCGTTCGATGCGCGATGACCGCGGCACCAGCCGAAGGCGTTCGTCGCGAGCTCGCGTCACACGCGCAGCACGAACACCGCCGGAAGCGCCGGGACCGCGGCGAGCACGGCGAGTGCTACGGCGGCGCCGATGCGCCATGGGCCTGCGGGATCGGGCCTTCAGATGCAGCTTCGGGCGCTTTGCTCTCCACGCGATCACCTCCGGTACGCGCAGCATAGCGGTCGCGTCCGGGGTGGTCAAGTTCAGCGCCGCAGGCGGTACACCAAACCGAATCCCAAATCGGCGACGAGGTCGAACGCGTCGGTCGCGTCGACGGTTTCGCGTTCGACCGGGGTGTGGTAGAGCAGCACGACGTTGCGCTCTTCCGCAGTCGTCCGCACGTTGGCGAGAGCCCGGTCGAGGACTGGGCCGCGAAACGGGTTGTACATGAAGATCACGAGATCGCCGCGCGGAAATGCGTACTCCGCCGCGTCCGCGCCGACGATCTTCACATCGCGCGCGACGCGTCGCGGATCGCGCACCGTCGTAAGATTCTCCCGCGCGATCTCGACCAGCGCCGGCGAGATCTCCACGCCGATCACGGCGCGGAACGGGCGCCGCGCGGCGAGCATGACCACGCGCCCCATCCCCGCACCGATGTCGACGAACGTCGCATGCTCGGGCGCAAGCGGCGACGCATCGAGCAAGGCTTCCGCTTGCGCGACCGGCGTCGGCTCGTAATGCGTAGCATGCTCGAGCGACGGGCCGATCGCCTCGGGATCGAGCTCGCCCAAGAACACGAGCGCCTCGGTCGTGACGCGGTGCTCGGCGTCGAAGCGCTGGCCCGCCCGCCGCCCCGACACGCGCCAGCTAATGGTAGCGTTTGGCCGCGGTCGCTTCGCGCGTGCGCTCGATCATCTCCAGCGAGCGCGCGTGGTTCTTGTGCGCGACGCCCACGTACAGCGTGTCGATCACCGCGAGCTGCGCGATCCGGCTCGAGCTCGCGTCGCTGCTGAACGCCGTCTGCTGCGCCGCCGTCACGAGGACGACGTCGGACACTTTCGTGATCGGCGAAGAAGAGCGGTGCGTGATGCAGATCGTCGCCGCGCCGTGCCGCTTCGCGCGCCCGAGCGCGTCGGTGACGTCGCGGCTCGCGCCGGTGTGCGAGATCCCCAGCGCGACGTCGCCGTGCGCGAGCAGCGACGACGACATCGCCATCAGGTCGCCGTCGGACAGCGCAACCGCTGCCACGCCGAGCTTGACGAATTTGTGGTACGCGTCGAGCGCGAGCGGGCTGCTGCCGCCGACGCCGTAGATCTCCAGCCGCCGCGCGGCGGCGATCGTGTCGACCGCGCGCTGCAACTCGTGCTCGTCCAGCACTTCGAGCGTGTCGCGCAGCGCCTGCGCGTTCGCCTGGAAGACTTTGGTTTTCACCGTGGCGAGGTCGTCGCCGGGCTCGATCGCCGCGTAGATCGCGGTGGCGGGTTCGACCAGATCGCGCGCGAGCACGATCTTGAACTCCTGATAGCCTTTGTAGCCGATCTTCTGGCACAGCCGCACGACGGTCGACTCGCTGGTGTGCGTGCGTTCGGCCAGCTCGGTGACCGTGAGATAGATCAGCTCGTCAGGATGCGCGAGGATGAAGTCGGCGACGCGCTGCTCGGCCGCGCGCAGGCCCGAGTACGCGCCTTGCAGCCGGACGAACGAACCCGGGACCTTGACCGGATCGACGCGGGCTTCTTTCATCACTCCGCGCGGCTCTCGAAGAACTTCGCGCGCTGGCGTTTGCGCACGAGATGGCGTTCGAACGGCTGCGGCCGATCAGACGGCGCCCACTCCTCGGTCGATTTGAGATAGGCGGCGATCTGCGCCTCGAAGGACGGGTCGGTCAGCGGCGGAACGTCGGTCGTCGGTGCGACCTCGTCGATGCGGGTCTGCGCGATGACGACCATCTTACCGACGAGATCGAACGGCAGCGTGACGTCCTTGTGCTCCAGCGCGCGGGTGTATGCCGATCGGTTTTTGTTGACGTCGCCGATCGGCGCCGCGACGAGCCGCCCGTCCTCGAGGCGCACGATCGCCCCGAGGTTGTGAACGTTGATCACGCTGCCGCGGACCCGCTCGCTCATGGATCCGTTGCAGGCCGCGGGGGCTGCGGCGGACGGCCGCGCTTCAGGTAGATGATCGCTTCTTTGTCGCCGACGAGGTGCAGCCGGTCGTGGATCTCGGGGATCGCGCCGCGCGGGTCCGACAGCCGCCGGATCTCGCGCTGCTGCTGCTCGCGGCGCGCCTTGAGCA
>JALZBE010000345.1 GCA_030947665.1 Vulcanimicrobiota bacterium
GGTTGGCCGCGATGCTCGACGACGTGCTCGCGCGCGCAAACGGCGCCGTGTGCACCGGCGGTTTGGGGCCGACGGTCGACGACCTCACCAAAGACGCGGTCGCGCACGCGGTCGGCAAGAAGCTGGTGCTGCACGAGCCGTCGCTGCGTGCTATCGAAGAACGCTTTCGGCAGTTCAACCGCCCGATGGCCGACAACAACCGCCGTCAAGCGTACTTGCCCGAAGGCTGCGTCGTGTTCGACAACCCGCACGGCACCGCGCCCGGCTTCGTGGCGCTGCGCGACGACGGCAAGTTCGTCGCCTGCATGCCCGGCGTGCCGCGCGAGATGAAGCCGATGCTCGCCGACCTGCTCGTGCCGTGGCTCGTGCAGCGCTTCGGCTTGCGCGAGGCGATCTACACGCGCACGCTGCACACGGTCGGGATCGGAGAGTCGGAGCTCGACCGCCGGGTCGAAGACCTCTTTCGCACCCTCGAGAACCCGAAGATCGCGATGCTGGCGCACGGCTTTGCCGTCGACGTGAAGATCATGGCGAAGGCCGCGAGCCGCGAGCAGGCCGACGCGATGATCGCGCCGGTCTCCGCGGCGCTGCGCGAGCGCATCGGCAGCGGCTACTACGGCGACGACGACACGACGCTGCCGGGCGCGATCGTGCGCGCGCTCACAGAGCGCGGGCTTACGCTCGGTACGGCCGAGTCGTGCACCGGCGGCGGGATCGCCGATGCGATCGTCAGCGTCGCGGGCGCATCCGCGACGTTTCGCGGCGGCATCGTCGCCTACGCGAACGAGGTCAAGAGGTCGCTGCTCGACGTACCGGAGCGCACGCTTGCGGAAGCGGGCGCGGTGAGCGAAGAGACCGTGGTCGCGATGGCACGCGGCGCACGCCGCCGGCTCGGGGTCGACGTCGCGATCGCGACGACCGGCGTCGCCGGGCCGGACGGGGGCACGCTCGAGAAGCCGGTCGGCTTGGTCTGGTACGCGTTAAGCTTGGGCGACGATGAGATCGAAACGCGCCGGCTCACGTTTCCAGGATCGCGGTCCGACATACGAGAACGCGCGGCGGTCGCGGCGCTGGGTCTTTTATGGCGCCGCCTCGAACGTGACGTAAAGCCCCCGGTCGCCGTCCCCTAGAAAGCGATGCGCATGACTCACCGCCCGATCTCCCGTCTCCTCGCGCTGCTCGCGATGTGTTCGCTTGCGGCGTGCCACGGCGCCGGGAAGAGCGTGGTACCAAAGGCGACCCCGACGCCGACCCTGGCGCCCGGCTGCAAGGTACTGACGCCGCAATCCGGCGGCAGCACGTACACGCTGACGTCGAACCCGACCGGCTTGAGCGTGCAGCGAATCGACGCGTCGAGCACGACGTGCGCCTACTTCTTCGGCACGACGCAGACGAGCGACACGCCGCAGACGGCGCCGCACCAGTGGCAGTACGTCTTCACGCCCAGCGCGGCGAGCCCGTACACCGTGCCCGTCGCGCAGACGCTCAACGGCAACCACACGATCTTCTACAACCAGGCCGGCGACTCGAGCGGCACCATCACCGTGAGCTCGCTGCAGTCGGTCGCCCGCCGCACCGGCGCGTCGCTTCAGCGCGGCGCGGAAACCACGCGCGGCATCCAGCGCTTCAGCGGCGCGGGCGTCGTCGCCGATCAATTGCTCGTGCGCTATCGCAACGTCGGCACCGTTGCGCAGACGCGCTCGCGCGCGTCGCAGATCGAGCTCGCCGAGGGCGCCACGGCAGGCACGGAGCTACGGACGGTGTCCGGCGCGTACGAGCGGTTCGTGCGCGTCCCGGCCGGCACGGACGCGACGGCGTTCGCCGCGACGCTGCGCTCGCAGCGGGACGTGGTCGACGTCTACCCGGTGCACAAGCGGTTCGCGCTCAGCAAGCCGGCGTTGGCCGTCAGCGATCCGCACGCGAACAACGTCGACCAGTGGTATCTTTTCGCCGACGGGTTCCCCAACGCGTGGTCGTACACGCGCGGCACCGGCATCAAGCTTGCCGTCATCGACACCGGCGTCGACCTGCACAACACCGATCTGTCGCAGAACATCGTCTTTTCGACGGGCTACGAGAGTGCGGGCCATACCGCTCAGGACACCAACGGGCACGGCACGAACGTGACCGGGGTCGCCGCCGCGATCACCAACAACGCGCTCGGCTTCGCAGGCGGCGGCTACAACGTGTCGCTCTACGCGTACAACGTCTTTCCCGATGCGACGTCGTCCAGCCACAACCAAACGGCGACCGTGGCCGACGAGGTCGCGGCGATCAACGACGCCGTCACGAAAGGCGTCGACGTGATCAACCTCAGCCTTGGCGCCGCGGAAGACTACTCACCCAACAACGGTTTCGATCAGGGCGAGCACGACTCGATCGAAGCGGCGATCACGGCCGGCGTCACCGTCGTCGCGGCCGCCGGCAACGACGCGGACGGCGGCGAGACCGGCACGCCGCACACGGTGCTGGATTATCCGGCCGCGTACGACGGCGTGATCGCGGTTGGCGCGAGCGCGCTGCGCGACAACAACACCGGCGTGTTCGCCGGCTCGACGGAGTACGTCGCGCCGTACTCGCAGTACGGCCCCGGACTCGCCATCGTCGCGCCCGGCGGCGACCCCGGCGGCAGCGACAACAACCCGCTGCACTGGATCTGGAACTACTCGACGTCGACCGCGGCATTCCCGAGCGACCAGTGCACGTACGCGCACGGCACGCTGCCCGTGACGCCCACGAATTGCTCCGCGTTCTTCGCCGGCACGTCGCAGGCGACGCCGCAGGTCAGCGCGGCGGCGGCACTGCTCCTCGCGGCGGCGGGCGGCCACCACACGCTCACGCCGGCGAAGATCCTGCAGCTGCTCGAAGACACCGCCGACAACATCAACGACCCGCACCAAGGCCACGGGCGTCTCAACATCTACAAGGCGGTCGCGGCGGTCACCAACGACCCGGGCGCCACGTACAGCGGCCCGACCGCGCAGAAGACCAGCCCGACTCAAGTCGTCGCCTTCGCGTACGACAACTCCGGCGGGACGATCCCGCACATCCTCGACGTGAACTACCCCAGCGGTGTGCCGGTGGACACCAGCGGCAACTTCCGCCTGGGCGACGTGCCCGTGACCGCGACGGTCTACCACGTCGGCGTGTGGTACGACGCGAACGGCAACGGCATCGTCGATGCGGGCGATCAGTTCGGCAACGCCGCGAGCACGTGCAGCGCGGCCCAGAAGTGCACGATCGGCAGCATCACGATGCATGCGGTGACGGCCGGGTTCAAGCTGCCCTAAGCGCTACGCTCCGTAGCCGATGGCCTCGAGCGACCGCTGGACGACGAGGCCGTCGGCGAACGTAGGCACGCCCGGCGTGGCACAGGGCGCGCTTTGCGCGCCACGCTCGATCGCTTGCGCGAACGCGTCGAGCAGCGGCAAGAAGAACGGCAGATTCCCCTGGATCTGGCCGTGCTTCTCGTACGGTGACGCGGCGATCTCCAGCTCGTCCTGCTCGTCTTCGGCGACGGCGAACACGCGCAGGTCGCCGAAGAACGTGCCGTTCGCGACGGCGCTGCGCCGTTCGCCGTGCACCGCGACGGTCGTCGACTCGATCGCGGTCGTGGAGTCGTTGCTGACGCGCGCGACGAGGCCGTCGCCGTAGTCCACCAGCGCGAACGCGCCGTCGGCGACGTCGGTTTCGAACGCGCCCTGCGCATCGGTCCGGCGCGGGTTGGCGGTGCGCAGCAGCCCGTGCGTCGCGCGCGGCGCGCGTCCCGCGAGGTGGTTGGTGAGGTCGAAGAAGTGCGGCATCGTGCCGTTCGCCACGCCGCCGCCGCGCTCGCGCGAGAACCACCAGCCGCGTGCGCGATCTGTGTTGCGTTCGACCAGATCGCGGCTGAGCCGCGCGACCTCGAGCTCGCGCAGCGCGCCGATGTGACCGTTGTCGATCAGCTCCTTGAGCGCGATGACGGCGGGGACGTAGCGGAACTCGAACGCCATCGCCGCCGTGGTGCCCGCACGCTCGCTCGCCGCGACCATGGCCTCGGCCTGCGCGACGTCGAGTGCCATCGGCTTCTCGCACAGCACATGCTTGCCCGCGGCGAGCGCCGCGAGCACCGAGCGATGGTGATC
>JALZBE010000346.1 GCA_030947665.1 Vulcanimicrobiota bacterium
CTGCACGGCGCGCCGGCGGGCGGCGCGGTAAACGCGCCGGTCCCGAGCGGTCCCGACGCGGAGCGTATCCTGCCGTTCGTCGACGTGGCGTACCGGCTGGGCCGGTTCTATCCGCAGTACGCGCGCCCGGCGCGGTTGCCCGCGTTCACCATCGTCCTCGGCGGAAACCTCGCGGGCGTCCCGCCCGAGCCGCTGACGCGCGCGTTCCTCAGCGGCTTACTGCAGGCCACCACCGACCGTCGCGTGTCCGTCGTGAACGCCGGTGCGGTTGCGCGCGAGCTCGGTATCGCCGTGGACGCGCGTGACGACTCGGGTTCGTCCGGGTACGCGGCGTCGCTGCGGCTGGTCGCGGACGGCACGACGATCACCGGCACGTCGATCGGCGGCGCGCCGCGCATCGTGGAGCTCGACGGCTACGAGATCGACGCGACGCCGGCCGGCGCGATGGTGCTCACGCAGCACCGCGACGTACCGGGCATGATTGGCCGCGTCGGAACGATCCTGGGCGACGCGCAGGTGAACATCTCGACGATGCAAGTCTCGCGCAACACCGTCGGCGGCGACGCCATCATGGTGCTTTCGACGGATCGTCCCGCCGGCGAAGCGGCGCTCGCCGCGCTGCGCGCGATCCCGGGGATCGCGGGTGTCCGCTCCGTCGAAGTCTAGCAGGTAGCGGTCCCGACGGGCGAAACTGCTTCCGCAATCAGGTTCGCCAAACGAGGGGGTGTGTTATTTCATTCGGACGCGGCATCATCGTCATCCCGGTCGCGCTCTCCGCGGCGCTGACCATTGCCTTCGCGCTGCCGAGCGCGGTGCGGTCGCAGACCCCGGTCCAACCCGCATCGGTCCACCCGTGCGCGCCGGGCACGCCGAACCCGACGAGCATCGTCGAGGACCCGCCGGTCGCGCCCGATCCGCACAACATCACGCTCTACGCGTTCCAAGACGGATCGCGCTTCTGCTACAAGCAGCACCCCGGCGACGCCTATCGCGAAGCGCCGACCATCGTCGCGCGCAATTATCCGGGCTTTTTCGACATCACGCTGATCAACCGGCTCCAGGCCCCGTCGTCGTCCTCGTCCGGCCCGCACGGCTCGCACGTGGCGGCGCCGCCGCCGCAAGGCAATCCACCGTGCCCCGTGCTCGATACGGGGCCTACGCCCACACCGATGCCGCCGACCGGCCAGACCTGGCCGACGCCGAACCCCGTCCGCACGTTCCCGTCGAGCCCATTCCTAACGTACCTCGACCATAAGCGCTCCGTCGATCCGTATTTTCCGCGGCCCGGGGTGACGCCGCCGCATCAAGGCGACACCAACCTCCATTTTCACGGGTTGGACACGGACCCGCTCGAAGACAACGTCTTCCGCTCCACCATCGTCGCGCCGCAGCACACGTGCAAGTTCCACATCCCGCTATACGTCAATCAAGCGGACGGGACGTACTGGTACCACACCCACATGCACCACGTCGCCGAACTGCAAGTCAGCGGCGGGCTCGCCGGCGCGCTGGTCATCGTGCCGCCGTCGCAGTCGCCGCCGGCGTACGAGGGCCGCGTGCTGATCGTCAAAGATCTCGTGCCCGCCGGCCAGACGAGCGAAGCCGCGCAAAAGAAAAAACTTTTTGAAACGTTTGCGTCCGTGCGCGCTCTCACCGAGGCGACTGCGGTACCGCTACCGGTCGCGACCGCGACGCCGGCGGCCGGCACGCCGACGCCGGTTCCCAACGTCGATCCGAGGAATCCGCCGGCTTGGTATACGCCGACGGGCAACGGCGACCAGAGCACCGATTGTCACGGAAGCACGCCGTCGCCGACTTCGACGTACCAACCGATGCAGGTCAACGGCATTCGCATCCCCGTCACGGGCGACCAGAGCGTTCGCATACCGCAGACGTGGCATTCGGCGGCCGCCGACGAGCGCTACCGCATCATCGATGCCAGCGCGAACGGCTATCTCCACGTGAAGCAATTCGAGGTCGTCGGCGGCGCGCGGCACGAGAAACGCCTGGTCGTCGTCGCGCGCGACGGTGTCGACGTCGGTAAGAATAATCTCGCCGTCAACCGCCGAAGCGTCCTCGTCCCGCCGGGCGGCCGGCTCGACATCAGCGTCGCGAAATCGGCGAACGATCAGATCATCGTGGCAGACGGCGACTTCTGCGCCGGCAACAACGGCGACGCCACGCCGTCACGCGACGTGCTGGTGATCCATCCGCCCAAAGCCGTCCGCGCGACGAACGCACGCCGCATGGCGGCGGCGCCTGCTCCCGCCCCTCGCCTTGCGGATGCCACGCATGTGACGGCCGCGGACGCGTTCATCAAAGCGCTCGCGCCGGAGGCGCAGCGGCCGCATCGCGTGCTGACGTTCCAGCAGTATTGGGACGGCTTCTACGTGACCGAGACGTCCGGCGACGATCCGATGCACCTCACGGCGGCCAACTTCATCGAGGAGCCGTTCACGCTCGCGCCGCCGCAAGCGGGCTCGCACGACGCGTACGTCATGCCGACGATTCACGTGCACCGGCCGGTGCGCAAGCCCGGATCGCCGCCGTACGTCGAGCACTGGACGCTGGTGAACGCGGCGACGCAGATCCACGCGTTCCACATCCACCAGCTCACCTTCGTGACGCTCAACAATCCGTTCGAACCGAGGCAGACGCGCGTCTTCGAAGATACGACGCCGCTGATGCCCGGGACACCGTGCATCATGCAACCGGACGGCAAAACGTGCGTGAAGCGCACGGACAACACGTTCACGCAGTTCGTGCTGCCGACGCAGACCGAGATCGAGATCGACTTCAGCAAAGTCCCGCTGGGCAGGTGGGTGTATCACTGCCACATGCTCGACCACGAAGACAAGGGCATGATGGGGATCATTCAGGTCGACGGGGGCGAACCGGTCTGACGTGGCCGGCGTCGGCTCACTGCGACGTGAAGTCCACGCTGAACACGTAGTCCGCGGCGACCGGTTCGCAGTTCTTCACCTCGGTGCGGAACTGCGAGCCGCGCGCCGCGCCGAGCGCCGCCAGATTCAGCACCGCACTCGGTGAGCTCTGGATGCGCGTGCCGACGACGCGGCTCTGCGCGTCCAGTGAGACGACGACTTGCACGATGCCCGAGATGCCCTGCTGCTGCGCGAGCGCGGGCGTTTCCGGCTCCAGCGCCCGGAGCGTCGTCGCG
Organism: Vulcanimicrobiota bacterium; assembly: GCA_030947665.1. Taxonomy (GTDB): domain Bacteria; phylum Vulcanimicrobiota; class Vulcanimicrobiia; order Vulcanimicrobiales; family Vulcanimicrobiaceae; genus Vulcanimicrobium. The sequence goes on from JALZBE010000346.1 coordinate 3,179, forward strand.
GCGACGTTCGGGCGCGCGCACGACAGCGGCGTCGGCGTCGGTTTCGGTGTCGGCACCGGTGTCGCCGCCGGCGGCGCCGGCGTCGCGGACACATCGCCCGCGACCGGCCCGGGTGTTCCGGGCTGCGTCAGGGTACCGTTCGGGTCGCCCGTGGTGCGCGTATTTCCCGGCTCGCCGGCGCCCGAGCGTGGATGCGCATCTTGATGCGGCGCGTGGATGAGCAGCGGTGGCTGCTGCACGGGATGTTGCGGCGGCGGCGTCGCGTGCGGCGGCTGAGTCGGCGGAACGGTGGGTTGCGGGGTCGGGGTGGACGGAGGCCTGGGCGGCGGCGTCGGCATGTCGACGCGGAACGTGTCGACGACGCGATCTTCTTGGGTAGCCGTCGCCTGCGTGTGCACGAACGGCAGCACGATCAAATGCACGGCGATGGAGATGCCGAAGCCATAGGCGAGAAAGGTCCGCGTGCGTTCGCGCGAGTCGATCATCGTTGCATTTCTCCTACGACGTGACGAAGCCGACGTCGTCGAGGCCGGCGACCTTCGCCGCGTCGAGGATGCGGATGATCGCCGAGTACGGCGCCTTCACGTCGGCGGCGAGCGCGACGTGCAGCCTGCCGCGGCGGCGCACGGTGTCGAGCAGGTCGGCGTACAGCGCGTGCTCGTCGGAACGCCGGCCGTCCACGGTGATTGCGCCGCGCTCGTTTACCAGCACAGAAATCGTTCGCAACGCGGTTTCGTGCGTGGGCGGCGCGCTGCCCGGGTCCCGGAGCTGCTGCTCGAAGCCCGGCGGCGCGACCAGCGCCGCGAGGATCATGAAGATAATCAGCAGCACCAGCAGCACGTCGGTGAACGGCGTGATGTTGATCTCGGCCATGACCGCATCGTCGCGTACCGCTTCCATGCCGTTGCGTCGGCGCCGCGGCCGGGAAGGTTCACCGCACCGCCCG
>JALZBE010000347.1 GCA_030947665.1 Vulcanimicrobiota bacterium
CATCATCGCCGAGCGCCACGCCGCGAACGCCGACCGCGCCGCGATCGCGGAGGTGCGCGACGCGCACGAGCGCGTTCGCGCTCGCGACGCGCAGTTGGACGACGAGAACCGCGTCCTGCGTTCGCAGATCGATTCGCTCGAACGCGAAAACCGCTCGCTCGCGAGCGCGATGCGCGACGTCGGCGCCGTGCTCACCGACGAGCTCGAGGCCGTGAAGCGCGCCGAACAGACGGTGGCGGACGACATCGCCGCGCTGCACGGGAGCTCGCTGTGGCAACTGAAGCTGCGGCTTGCGGGCAAGGACAAGCAGGGCGGAACGCCGTGACCACGTCGACCATCGCGGTCCCGGCGCATCGCGCCGCCGCGGTCCCCGACGCCACGCGGTACGCCACGCTCGTGGCGACGCTGGGCGCGCGCAGCCTGAAGACCCGGTACCGCGGTTCGTTCGTCGGGGTCTTCTGGTCGCTCTCCAACCCGCTGCTGCTGACCGCGGTGTACACCGCGATCTTTGGCACGGCGTTCGCGTCGTACTACCATGGTTCGATCTTCGACTACATGCTGGCGGTGTTCGTCGCGTTGTCCGTGATCGCGTTCTTCTCGGCAGCGACGTCGCAGGCGCTCAGCTCGATCGTCGCCAACGGCGGGCTGCTGAACAAGATCGCGCTGCCGCCCAGCGCGTTTCCCGTCAGCACTATCGCCGCCAACGGCTTCCAGCTGCTCGTCGGGACGGTGCCGCTGCTCGTCATCGTCGCGCTCTTTCGCACGCACTCGCTCGTCAATGCTCTCGCGATCGCCGGCCCGCTGCTCGGACTCGTCCTCACGTCGCTGGGGACCGGCATCGCGCTCTCCGCCCTGTACGTGTACTTTCGCGACCTCGCGTATCTGTACGAGGTCGTCACGTTCATCGTCTACATGACGACGCCGGTATTTTATCCGGCGAGCATCGTCCCGGCGGGCGTCCGCGTGTACTTGCAGCTCAACCCCATCTCCGTCATCGTGAGCAGCCTTCGGGACATCGTGCTGGTCCCCGCGCTGCCGTCACTGCGGGACGTGTTTCTGCCCGTCCTCACCGGCGTCGCGGTGCTCGCGGTGGGCGCGCTGATCTTCGCACCACTGCGCCGCGACTTTCTCGACTTGCTGTGACGCCCGCGATTCAGTTCTCCGCCGTGACGCTGTGGCGCCGCACGCAGGAGGAGTACGCATACGATCTCAAGGGCACGCTGTTCCGCCTGCTGCAGCGGCGGTACCGCCGCGCGAGCCGCCGGCGCACGATCAATCAAATCGATCTCACGATCGGCCGCGGCGAGAAGGTCGCGTTGATCGGACGCAACGGAAGCGGGAAATCCACTCTGCTCAAGCTCGCCGCCGGCGTCATCCTGCCGACTCGCGGCACGGTCTCCGTCAGCGGGTCGCTGGCGGCGCTCATCGAGCTGGGCGCCGGATTCGACGCGGAGCTGACGCTCATCGAGAACATCCTGTATTACGGCGTGCTACTCGGCTTCTCGCGGGCGCACATGGCACAGCGCATCCCGGAGATCCTGCAGTTCGCGGAATTGGAAAGCTACGCCAACGCGCCGCTCAAGACGCTCTCGTCGGGGATGACCGCGCGATTGAGCTTCGCCATCGCGACCGACGTACGCCCGGAGATCCTGCTGATCGACGAGGTGCTTTCCGTCGGTGACGAAGCGTTTCGCAACAAATCGATGGAGCGGATCCAGCGCTTCTGGGACGAGCACTCGACGATCGTGCTCGTGTCGCACGACTTGAACTTCGTCGCCGCCAGCTGCGACCGTGCGATCCTGCTCGACGCCGGCGAAGTCGTCGCCGACGGCCCGGCGCGCGACGTCGTTGCGCGGTACATGGCCGACGTCGCGGCGACGAGCGCCGCCCGCTTTGCCGACAACAAGAGCACCGTGCCGCCGGCGTTCGGCCATCTCGACGAGGTTTCGATCGAGGGCGGTACGCTGCGCGTGGCGGGTTGGGGATACCTCGAAGCGCAGCGCCGCGGCGCCGCGGTCGGGGTCTTCGTCGACGGCGAGCACGTCGCCGACGCGCGGTACGGTTTGCCGCGCCCCGACGTCGCGGCGATCTTTCAGGTGACGCACCAGGACGTCGGTTTCGACGCCGTCGTGCCGCTGCTGCGCGACCCCGGGAGCGAGCACCGGGTCGAATGCGCCGTCTACGACGACCTCAACCCGTCGTACCGCCCGATCGCACACGTCCGGTTCGTGCGCGAACAGCGCGCCGACGCCGCCGCGTCGGCCTTGAGCGCCGGCTGAGCCAGCCCGTGCCTCAGGCGTTACGCCCCGAATCGCGCACGACCGCGTCCCGGCGCCGATAATCGCCGCGCGACAGCCACTTCTCGATGAGCGCGTAAAGCACGATGAACAGGTAGCGGCTGCCCATCTCCTTGATCTTGAACTTGGAGACGCCGTGCTTGCGGTTGTACCAGCTCGTCGGCACCACGGTCCACGAGTAGCCGCGCACGATGGCCTTGAGCGGCAGCTCGACGGTGATGTTGAAGTGGTGCGAGAGGATCGGGTGGATTCCGGCGATCACCTCGCGGCGATAGCATTTGAACGCGTTGGTCACGTCGTTGTAGCGGATCCCGAACAGCATGGCGACGAGCGCGTTCGCGAAGCGGTTGAGCGCGAGCTTGAGCAGCGGGTACTCCACCAACTTGGCCTCGCGCATGAACCGCGAGCCGAAGGCGCAATCAAAGCCGTCCTCGATCGCGCGCCAGTACCGCACGATGTCCGCGGGATCGTCGGACGCGTCGGCCATGACGATGCAGACGGCGTCGCCGCGAAACACGTCCAGCCCGGTGTGGATGGCGTTGCCGAAACCGCCGGCCCGCTGGTTGGGCACGCCGCGCACCGCCGGCCACGTCGCGGCGACGCGCTCGACTTCCGCCGCCGTCCCATCGGTCGAGTGGTCGTCGACGACCACGATCTCGAACGCGATCCGCTCCGCCGTGAGAACCTGCGCGATCTGCGCGACCGTCGCGGCGACCGAGCCTTCTTCGTCGTGCGCCGGGATGACGACCGAGAGCGTCACCTTAGGCCGGCGCGCCCGCGGCGGCCGGCTCCGCGGTCCACCGCGCGGCGTTCTTCTCGTACATCTCGCGCATCAGGCCGCGCAGGTCGTAGGCTTGCCGCCACCCGGGATAGTGGGAACGGAACTTGGCCATGTCGCTGATGTACCAGATGTGGTCGCCCACGCGGTTCGCTTCGGTGTACGTCCAATCCAGCTTGCGGCCCGCGACCTCTTCGCACAGCGCGATCGCTTCGATCATCGAACAGTTGCTGTACCGTGTGCCGCCCGCGTTGTACACCTCGCCGCAGCGCGGGCTGCGGAACACCTCGTCGAACGCCGCGACCAAGTCGTGCGAGTGGATGTTGTCGCGGACTTGCTTGCCCTTGTAGCCGAACACCTGATAGGGCGTGCCGACGACTGTGCACTTCATGAGGTACGCGAGAAAGCCGTGCAGCTTGGTGCCCGAGTGGTTCGGACCGGTCAAACAGCCGCCGCGAAACACGGCGGTGGGCATCGCGAAGTAGCGCCCGTATTCTTGAACCAGCACGTCGGCCGCGACTTTCGACGCGCCGAACAACGAGTGTTTGGACTGGTCGATGCGCAGGTTCTCGTCGATGCCTTCCCAGTACGGATGCGCGCGGTCGATCTCCCAGCGCGTCTCTTGCTCGATCAGCGGCAGGTCGTTGGGCGCGTCACCGTAGACTTTGTTCGTCGAGGTGAAGATGAACACGGCGCGCGGCGCGTGCTTGCGCGTCGCTTCGAGCATTGCGAGCGTGCCGTTCGCGTTGACGGTGAAGTCCATCTGCGGGTCCGTCGCCGCCCAGTCGTGCGACGGCTGCGCCGCGGCGTGGATTACCAGCGCGATGCGGTCGCCGTACCGCGCGAAGACGGCGTCCATCGCCGCGGCGTCGCGGATGTCGGCGTCGACGTGCGCGTATTGCTTGGGAAAGCGCGTCTCGAGCGCGAGGCGATTCCACCGCGTCGATGCGTCCGGGCCGAAGAACCGCTGCCGAAAGTCGTTGTCGATCCCGACGATCTCGTGGCCCTGCTCGGCGAAAAACGCGACGCTTCCCGAACCGATCAGG
>JALZBE010000348.1 GCA_030947665.1 Vulcanimicrobiota bacterium
CGGCGCGTCGGCGAACGGCGCGACGAGCGCGCCGAACGAAGACGTGATCGACGCCGAGTTCAAGGAAGCGAAGTAACGCGACCGTGAACGAGGACACCGCGACGACCCTTCGACAGGCTCAGGGCGACATCGGCGAATCTGTCGAGAACGACGCGGCAGCAGGTGAGCAAGACGGCGAGGGCGCGGACAGCGCTCTCGCCGCGGAGCTCGCCGCGGCGCGCACCAAAGCGGACGAGAACTACAACAAATTCCTCTACGCGATGGCGGATTTCGAGAACTACAAAAAGCGCATCGAGCGCCAGCTCGGAGACATCGCGCTGCACGGGCGCAAGTCGGTGCTGACCAAGATGCTCCCGGTGCTCGACAACCTCGAGCGCGCGGTCGCGTTCGAGGACTCCGACGGCCTGCGCGGCGGGCTGCAGGCGACGCTGCGCATGTTCGAGTCGGCGCTCGCCGGCGAAGGCGTCAAAGCGGTATCGCTCAAGGGGCTGCCGTTCGATCCGCGGCTCGCCGAAGCGATCGCAACGCAGCCGGCGCCCGAAGGCGTCGCCGAGGACACCGTCCTCGACGAAGCGCGCAAGGCCTACACGATGGGTGACGAGGTGCTGCGCCCCGCGCAAGTGGTCGTCGCGAAAACTGCGTGAACTATAAGGACTATTACGCGATTCTCGGCGTTCCGAAAAACGCGGCCGAGAAAGATCTCAAGAGCGCGTACCGCAAGCTCGCGCGCAAATGGCATCCGGACGCCAATCCGAACAACCAGCGCGCGGCCGAGGAGAAGTTCAAGGACATCCAGGAGGCGTACGAGGTTCTCGGCGACGCCGAGAAGCGCAAGAAGTATGACGTCCTGGGTTCGGATTGGCAGCGCGCCGCGCGCGAGGCCGATCAGCAGCGCTCGTACCGCCAGGCGCAGGCCGCCGACTTCGGCGGCTTCAGCGGCTTCGGCAACAACGCCGGTTCCGCCGGCGGTGCGAGCGGGTTCTCCGATTTCTTCGACATGTTCTTCTCGGGCATCGGCCGCCAGCGCACGGCCGGCGCGTCGGGGTTCGGCACGTCACAGCAGCGAGGTGAGGATTTGGAGTCCACCATCGAGCTCACGCTGCACGAGGCATTCGAGGGCGGCAAGAAGCCCGTCGCGCTGCAGGTCGAGGATGCGTGCCCGCGCTGTCACGGCAGCGGCACCGATCGCAACAAGATCTGCACGCAGTGCCACGGCACGGGGCGCGTGCGCGAGACGAAGCGTTTCGACGTGACGATCCCGCGCGGCGTCAAAGACGGTCAGCGCATTCGCCTCACGGCCCAGGGTGCGTCCGGTCCGGGCGGCGGACCGCGCGGCGACCTCTACCTCGTCGTGCACCTCAACGACGACGACCGCTACGAGCGCAAAGGCGACGACCTGTACCTCGATCTTCCCGTCAGCATCTACGAGCTGATCCTGGGCGGCGAGGTTCGCGTTCCGACGATGACCGGCGACGTCACGATGACCATCCCCGCCGGCACGCAGAACAACAAGATGCTGCGCCTGTCGGGCAAAGGGATGCCCAAGCTCAAAGACGGCGGGTACGGCGACGAGTACGTGCGCCTCATCGGGCAGCTCCCGACGAACCTGACCGACAAGGAGCACAAGCTCTATCGCGAGCTCGCCGTCATCCGCAACGGCAAGCAGGCTCGGTCATGACCGCGCAGAGCGACGTCGTGCGCAGCCGCGAGATCAGGCTTGCGAGCCGCCCCAGCGGCGAACCGACCGGCGCGAACTTTGAAATCGCGAGCGCCGACGTCGGACCGCCCGGCGACGGCGAGCTGCTCGTGCGCAACACGATGATGTCCGTCGAGCCGTACATGCGCGGCCGCATGAACGACGCGAAGTCGTACGTCCCGCCCTTCGCGCTCGACGAGCCGCTTACCGGCGCCGCGGTCGGAACCGTGCTCGCGTCGCGGGTGCCCGAGATTCCCGCGGGAGCGACGGTATTGCACGACCGCGGCTGGCGCGAGCACGCGATCGTGCCCGCGAGGAGCGCACGCGTCATCGACACGAGCCGCGTTCCCGCGGAGACGTATCTCGGCGCGCTCGGCACGACCGGGTTCACCGCGTGGGTCGGACTGCGGATCGTCGCCGACGCGCAAGCCGGCGAAACGATCTTCGTCTCCGCCGCGGCGGGCGCCGTCGGCTCCATGGCGGTGCAGCTGGCGAAGCGCTGGGGACTGCGCGTGATCGGCTCGGCGAGCTCGGCCGAGAAAGCGCGCGTCGTGCGCGAGGACTTCGGCGCCGACGCCGCGTTCGACTATCACGCCGGCGCGCACGCGCAGCTGGCCGAGCTCGCGCCGGACGGCATCGACGTCTACTTCGACAACGTCGGCGGCGAGCAGCTCGAAGCCGCGATCTCCGCCACCCGCGTTCATGCGCGCATCGTGCTATGCGGTGCGATCTCGCAGTACAACGCGTCCGCGGCGGAACCGCCACCGGGCCCCCGCAACATGTTCGTCGCGATCGGGCGCCGGTTGCGCCTGCAAGGCTTCATCGTCACCGACCATCTCGCGCGCTTCCGTGATTTTCTCGCCGACGTCGCACCGCTCGTCGCGAGCGGCGAGCTGCGCACCCCGACGACGTTCGTCGACGGGCTCGACAACGCGCCCGCCGCGCTGATGGGGATCCTTCGCGCGAACGCGACCGTCGGCAAGGTCGTCGTTCGCGTCGGCTGAAGATGCACCGCGCGCGCATCGCCGAACCGCTACCGCTTCTTTGCGGAGTGGACGTCGGCGATGCGGCGGCTGGTGCGCTATCGCGCGCACGCGGCTACGGCGCGGGGAGCAAATTCGCCATCAGGTTGTCGGGGATGAACGACGCGATCTGCGCGGCGGCTGTGCCGCCGAGCCCCGACCGCGGCCACAGATTCCACGTGTACTGCGCCGGCGCGGCGCCGGTCGTCGGGAGCATCGAAGCCGGGAACGTGACTTGAATCGTATCCGCGGCCAGGAGACCCGGGCTCACCGGCTGCGCCGCACTGCCGTTGAGGAGGTTTATCACGCCCTTGAGCGTGGTGCCGTTCGCGGGATCGGCCGTGACGACGAGCACAGCGTCGAACTTGACGGCCGGCTCATCCGGGAACGGCGCGGCTTTGGTGCTCGCGGTGCCACGGTCGAAGCCCCACACGTAGTAATTCGGTCCGCCGGTGAAGATGGGGCCGGCCATTTTCGCGATGAGGGTGATGGTCTGCGCAGACGTGGAAAATGAACCGTCCGCACCGATCGCGTTGATCGCCGGGCGCTGCGGCCCCGTATAGTCGCGGTAGAACTGGCCGGCGCTCTCGTTGAACCGGAAGGCGAACGCGTTGCCCGTGGTCAGCGAGGGAGGCGACGCGCTTCCGCCATTGCATGCTGCGAGAAGGCCGGCCAGCGACGCGAACGCGAGAATGAACCGGGGGGAGCGCATGGAAAAATCCTTTCGGGCGGGTTGCGCAGACCGTACCGGCGGAATGTGAAGCAAGTCTGAAAGCCGCCGGTGGGAACATCGCCGAGCGAGCGCGATTCATCTCAACAGACATGAACCGATTCGATCACGAAGCCGCGAGCTACGACGCGCGCTCCGGCATACCGGTCGAAAAACGCTCGGAGATCGTGCGTGCGCTCGCGGCGCTGTCCGGGATCGCGGCGGGAGACGTCGTGCTCGAGCTCGGCGCGGGAACCGGGCAGCTCGGTGCGTGTTTCCCCGCGCTGGGCGTACACTACGTGGGGCTCGATGCGTCGGCGCCGATGCTGGAGGCCTTCGAACGCCGCCGGGCCGCCGAAGCGCCGTCGATACGGCTCATCCACGCGGACGTCGACGCCGACTGGCCGGTGCCGAGCGCGAGCGTACGCGCCGTGTTCAGCTCGCGCGCCGTCCACCTGTTCGATCTCGGACACGTCGTCAGCGAGACGCTGCGCGTGGCGCTCGGGCCCGGAGCGACGTTCACGCTCGGTCGCGTGCAGCGCGGCCGCAACAGCGTCCGCAGCGTCTTGCGCCGGGAGATGCGCGCCATGCTCGCCGCGCGCGGGTTCGCGCCGCGCGACGGCGACCGTGAGCAGCGCCGGGTGCTCGAAGCGTTCCGCGCGGGCGGTGCCACGC
>JALZBE010000349.1 GCA_030947665.1 Vulcanimicrobiota bacterium
TCCTCGGGCATGAGCGAGCAGTTCACCTGGGACGTTCCCGCCGAGTTCAACTTCGCGCGCGACGTCATCGACCGCTTGGCGCAGGAGGACCGGCTCGGGCTGGTGTTCGTCGACACCGGCGGCGAAAGGCGGGAGTACACGTTCGCGCAGATCGCGGACGCCTCGAAGCGCTGGGCGGCCGTGCTGCGCGACGCGGGCGTGCGCAAAGGCGACCGCGTCGTCGTCGTGCTGCCGAAGATCCCGGACTGGCTGTTCTGCATGACCGCGCTGCTGCGCATCGGCGCGGCGGCGGTACCGAGCGCGGAGCAATTGCGCGCGAAAGATCTGCTCTACCGCGCGAACCACAGCGGCGCGGTCGCCGTCGTCGCGCACTCCAGCAACGCCGCGGAGTTCGACGCGATGCGCCCCGACGCGACGACCGTGAAAACGTACCTGCTTGCGGGCGGCCAACGCGACGGCTGGACCGCGACCGACGCGTTGCTGGCGAAGGCGCGGCCGTGGGACGGCGAGCCGACGCGCGCGGACGACCTGGCGTACATCGTGTACACGAGCGGCACGACGAAAGATCCCAAGGGCGTCGTGCACTCCGTCGCCTACACGTTCGCGAAGCGCATGCAAGCCGCGGTGTGGTTCGACGTCAAGCGCGACGATCTCGTGTGGTGCACGGCCGGCACCGGCTGGGCGAAGTCGCTGTGGAACGTGCTGCTGGGGCCGTGGTCGTGCGGCGCGCCGATCGTACTGCACGAAGGCGGCTTTGTCCCCGAAGAGCGCATGAACATGATCCGCGATCTCGGCGTGAACGTGCTCTGCTCGGCGCCGACGGAGTACCGTCTGCTGGCGAAGCTGCCGAATCTGGGCGAGCGTTGGAAGTTACCGAAGCTGCGCCACTGCGTCAGCGCCGGCGAGCCGCTCAACCCCGAGGTGATCGAGCTGTGGAAAGCGGCGTTCGGCCTGACGATCCTCGACGGTTACGGGCAAACCGAGAACACGCTGCTCGTCGCGAACCGCCCCGGACTCGACGTGCGCCCCGGTTCGATGGGCAAGCCGACGCCGGGTCACGAGGTCGCGGTCGTCGATGAGCAAGGAAAGGTGTGCGAACCCGGCGACGTCGGCGACATCGCGTTGCGCGGTGATCCGCCGTCGCTGTTCCGCGGCTATTACAACAACGACGAAGAGACGAAGAATTCGCGCCGCGGCGACTGGTATCTCACCGGCGACCGCGCGCAAGTGGACGACGACGGGTACTTCTGGTTCGTCGGCCGCGCCGATGACGTCATCTCGTCGGGAGCGTACCGTATCGGCCCGTTCGAAGTGGAGAGCGCGCTGCTCGAACACCCGGCGGTCGTGGAGTCCGCGGTGGTCGGTTCGCCGGACGCCGACCGCGGCAACATCGTCAAGGCGTTCGTCGTCGTACGCGCCGGCTACGAGGCCGACGATGCGCTCGTGCGCGAGCTGCAGGAGCACTGCAAGCGCGTAACGGCGCCGTACAAGTACCCGCGCGCGATCGAGTTCGTGGACGAGCTCCCGAAAACGCGGTCAGGGAAGATTCGCCGCGTGGAGCTGCGCCAAGCGGAGCTGCGCAAGAAAGGCGCGACGGCGGCCAGCGGCTTCGTCTAGGGCTTGCTCGCGCAACCCGCACCGGGCAGAAGGGTACGTCTAGCGTATGCAGCCGCCATCGACCCCGCCCGAGGACGGTCTCGAGCCGACCGTCGCCATGCCTCGGGTGGAGGCCCCGCCGCCTCGGCCGCGCGTCGAGCACGGCGTCGTGGAGCCGCCCCGGCCGATGCCGTCCCCTGAGCCGATCCGCGTGGCGCCGGCGGTGCCGGTTAGCGGGACCGTGCTGCCGCCGCGGACGGCGACAACCGTGTCGGACCGGCCGCAGTACGTGTTCGGCAACCCCTTCGGCTACGTGGTCGCGCGGTTCTTCGCGTTCGCGCTCGACATCGCGCTCGTCACCGTATTCGTCACGTCACTCGCGTACGCGCTCATCGCGATCAACCCGCTCACCGGATTACCGACGAACACGCAGAGCGGCTTCGAAGCGACGCTCGCGATCGGGGTTGCGGTTGCGCTGGTCTACGTGTGGCTGTCCGAAGCGCTCGTCGGCACGACGATCTGGAAGCTCGCGTTCGGGCTGCACGTGTACAATCCGCGCGGGCGAATGGTCGGCTTGGGGCGCGCGTTCGTGCGCAACTTGCTGCGGCCGATCGATCTGCTCGTGGTCGGCGGCATCCTCGCGCTGCTGCCCGGACATCGCCGGCTCGGCGACCTCGCCGGCGGCACCGTCGTCGCGCGCAGCCCGCTGCGCGCATTCGCGCCGCTGCTCGGCTGGATCCTGATCATCATCATCGCCGGGTTGCCCTTCGTGGTCGTCGGCCCGATCCACGCGCTCGCCGCACTGTACGCGTTCGGGGAGTTCACGCCGCGCATCATCGCGCGCATCGTGCTGCTCGTGCAGACGCTTTTCGGGCTACCGCATTAAGCGTATCCGGCTGCGCCGGAACCGACGAGGGTATTGCTTTTGCGCGCGATCGCGTGATAGACATGCGTGGACCCATGTCGATACACGAGATCGTCCTCCCGGAAACCAAACCCGAAACCGAATGGATCCTCGGCCGCGCGGTGCGCAAGGTGAGCCCGTTCCGCACGCACGCGCTGCTGCAGAGCACGGTATCGAGTGCGCTGAAGGCATGGGCGAAGCGCCGCGGTGACGTCGGTACGGAGTGGCGCTTTCGCCCTGCGCCGGCCGGTGAGATTCGCCGGCCGCTCGTGCCCGACGTGTCTTACGTGTCCGACGCGCGGCTCGCCGGACTCGATGGGCACGATTTGGAGGCGCCGCCCTTCTCCCCCGACGTTGCTGTCGAGATCCTCTCGCCGGGCGACCGCGCGCGCGATCTCGAGCATAAGATCGCGGTGTACCTCGCGACGGGAACGGCGCTCGTCATCGTGATCGATCCTCGCGATCGTTCCGTTCGGCTGCACGACGCCCGCGGTGTCCGCGTTCTTCTCGGCGACGACGTGATCGCGCACGGCGCATTGCCGGGTTTCTCGCTCACGCTGCCGGCGCTTTTCGAAGAGCTCGATCGCCGCCGCTAGCGGCCTCGCGCAAGGCGGAGTCCTTCGCGCGCGCGGCGTACGGCGTCAGCAGGAGGGCCCGCCCGATGATCGCTGCCGGTGATGCACTCAAGACGAAGCACGCGCGCTACGTGCTCACCCCGTGGATGGCGCAGGCGAATCTGCAGCCGCCCGTCATCGTGCGGGGCGAGGGGATCTACCTCTACGACGAGGACGGTAACCGGTACGCCGACCTGACGTCGGGCCTGATCGCCGCGAACCTCGGCCACGGCCACCCGGGCGTGCGCGCCGCGATGCACGAGCAGGTCGACCGGCTCTGCTTCAGCCCGCCCAGCTGGTTCAACGACGCGCGCGCCGAGCTCGGCGAGGCGCTGGTGGGCTTGGCTCCGTGGGGCGACGAGGGCGGCCGCGTGTTCTTCACCACGTCCGGCGCGGCGGCGAACGAAGACGCGATCAAGTTCGCGCGCGCCGTCAGCGGGCGCTCGAAGGTGCTGACGGGATACCGCTCGTTCCACGGTTCGGGCGCGGGTTCGGCGACGCTGACCGGCGAGAACCGCCGCTGGTACAACGAGCCGTCCAGCACCATGGCCGGAGTCGTGCACTTCTGGGCGCCGTATCCGTACCGCAGCCCGTTCTTCACCGACGACCCCGCGGAAGAAACGCGCCGCGCGCTGCAGCACGTCGCCGAAACGATCGCGGCGGAGAACGCCGATCACGTCGCGGCGATCCTGCTCGAGCCGGTGATCGGCTCCAACGGCGTGATCGTCTTCCCGCCGGGCTACCTCGCGGGCTTGCGCGCGCTGTGCGACGCGAACGGGATCGCGCTGATCTTCGACGAGGTGATGACGGGCTTCGGCCGCACGGGCGCGGCGTTCGGAGGCGAGCGCTTCGGCGTCGTGCCCGACATGATCACGTTCGCGAAAGGCGTGACGTCGGCGTACGTGCCGCTCGGCGGCGTGCTGCTGCGCGAGCGTTTCGCGCGCGCGTTCGACGAGAGGCCGCTGCCAGCCGGTCACACGTACTC
>JALZBE010000350.1 GCA_030947665.1 Vulcanimicrobiota bacterium
CGCTTCGACCGCGCGTGTGATCAGCGCGTCCATGATCTCGAGCGCGGTCGGCGTGAGCCCGGCGGCGATGATCGCCGAGACCGCTTCGGACGCGCTCTCGACGTCGGCGAACGCGGCGACGCATACGCGGACCGCTTCGGGAAGCTTCAGCAATCGCACCTCGACCTCGGTGACGATGCCCAGCGTGCCTTCGGAGCCGACGAGCACGCCCGTGAGATCATAGCCCGCGTCGTCGATCGACGTCCGATGGACTGCGCCTTCCGCGTCGACGTACTCCACCGCGAGCACGTGGTTCGTCGTCGTGCCGTAGCTCAGGCAGTGCGCGCCGCCGGCGTTCGTGCCGACGTTGCCGCCGATGGTCGAGATCTTCTGGCTCGATGGATCGGGCGCGTAGAAGATCCCGTGCGCCGCGATGGCGGTCGAGAGATCGAGATTGATGAGGCCGGGCTGCACGCGCGCGCGCCGGTTGCGCACGTCGAGCTCGACGAGGCGATTCATCCGCGCGAACGATACGACGAGCCCGCCGCGCGAGGGCACCGCGCCGCCGCAAAGCCCGGTCCCGGCGCCGCGCGGGACGATCGGCTCCTCGCACTCGCGGGCAATCCGCACCGCGATCGCGATCTCACGCGCGTCGCGCGGGACGATGGCCGCCGACGGCAGCTTGTCCTCGGAGTACGCGTCGAAGGCGTACACGGCTAGGTCCTCCGGCGCGCTGCGGACGACGTCCGGGCCCAGCGCGTCGTGAAGACGCGCGGCGAACGGGGACAGGGCCATGATCCCGTGCGCTACGGAGGGCGGCGGGATTGTTCCTGGGAATCCGCTTGCTCGGTGTTCTTCTGGAAGAAGTGGACGGCGCGCAAGTCCGCCCGGCGCAAGCCGCTCGTGAGGACGAGGGTCTCGGACGAGCAGCGGCAAGCCTATCGCGCGCCCGTCGAGTTTCCCGTGGTTTACATCGTCGAAGGGCGCCCCGGCATGCGCACGGCGGTCGCCACCGATCTCTCGGCGGCCAGCCTGCGACTCATCGGCGACGAGGACTTGGGCGAGGAAACGCTGGTCGATCTCCGCTTCACGCTGCCCAACGATCTCGTCCACGACGTGCACGTGGAGAAAGAGATCGTCGAGACGACGGCTCGCGGGCGCACGCAGAAGAAGGTGATGGTCCCGCCCGAGCCGTTCGCGGAGATGACCGTCCGCGCGAAAGTGGTCAACGCGTTCCTGCGCGTCCGGCGCCGCAAGCTCTCACACGGGATGCAATTCGTCGATGTCACGGACCAAACGACCGAAGAGATCCAGCGCTTCATCCACGTCTGGCAAATTCGCCAACTCCGCGAACGCGCCCACCTGCGCGGCGAATGACAAAAGGGCGTCAGTACAACAAATACTTCGAACGCAGCGTCCTGAACGCGCGTAGCGCCGGTACCCAGGATGCCACGATCGCGTCGGGTGACGTGCCGGCGTCGAGCGCGAGGCGCACCGCGTCGGTGCCCCAGTCGCGGTCCATGATGTTCTCGTGCGCGACGTGGTATTTGCCTTGCGCGCGCGCGGCTGCCAGGATCTCGATCGCGGTGCGCACGTTCGGGAAGACGTGCGGGTCCGTCACGTTGATCGTCACGCCGTGCAGCGTCTTGCCGGCCCAGAAGCCTTTCGACGGCGACCAGTCCGCGGGCTCGAACTCGACGCCGGGGATTCTGCGCGCGGTCAGCGCGTCGCGGAACGCCGCGGGGTCGAACGAATACCCGCCGGCGTACTCGAACGGTCTGTCCGTGCCGATGCCGTTGTTCACGCCGGCCTCGTCGACGAGGCCCGTTGCGAGATAGACCAGCGTCGTGCGCGCGTACGGAATGTTCGGCGACGTCGGCACCCATTTCAGCGCGGTGTCGGACCACAGCATCTCGCGCGTCCAGCCCTGCATCGGAATCACGCGAAGCTTGCAGCCGATCGCGAAGTGCTCGTTGTACATGCGCGCGAGCTCGCCGACTGTCATCCCGTGCCGTTCCGGGATCGGGTAGAGCCCGATGAACGACTTGAACTTCGGATCGAGCACCGGACCGTCGAGCAGCACGCCGCCGATCGGGTTGGGGCGGTCGAGCACCCACACTTCTTTGCCGTACTGCGCCGCCGATTCCATCACGTACGCCATCGTCGAGACGTACGTGTACGGCCGCGCGCCGACGTCTTGGATGTCGAACAGCAGCACGTCGATACCGTCGAGCATTTCCTTCGAGGGATGACGCGTCTTGCCGTACAGGCTGAACACCGGAAGCCCGGTCTTGTCGTCGGTCGACGAGCCGACGGTCTCGCCTGCCAGCACCGTGCCGCGGATGCCGTGCTCCGGGCCGAATAGCGCCTTCACCGCGATCTGTCCGTTGCGGTGCACCGCGTCGACGAGCGGCTCGCCCGTCGACAGCACGCCGCTGGGGTTTGTCACGATCCCGATCGTGCGCCCGCGCAGATCGCGCCACGCGTCGCGCACGAACACGTCGTCGCCCAGCGCGATGCGATTCTTCTCCGTCGCGCCCGTCGCAAGCGAGGTTGCGTGCGCTGCGGAAGGCGCGGTGAGGGCGGCCGCACCGGCTGCGGCGAGAAACGAACGGCGATGCATGATCAAACGAACTCCGGGTGGGTGCCGGCGGGGATGAGCTGCGCCTGCGCGGCGCGCGCGAAAAGGTCCTCGACGGCGGCGATGCCGGTCTCGCCGAGGTCGTCGCTGTACTCGTTGACATAAAGGGCGATGTGCGCGCGCATCACGTCGTCGTCCATCTCGAAAGCGTGTTGGCGAACGTAGGCGATGATGTCGCCCTCGCGCTCGCGCGCGAAGCGCAGGCTCCGGCGGATCGCGTCGTCGATCGCGCGCGCGTCGTCGTCGGGGACGTCGCGCCGCACCAGGATCGCGCCGAGCGGGATCGCGTTGCCGGTCGTCGCTTCCCACCAGTCGCCCAGGTCGATCGCCGAGACGAGCCCTTCCTTCTGATACGTGAAGCGCGACTCGTGAATGATGAGCCCGCCCGCGACGTCGCCGTTCTTCACCGCGTCGACGATCCGGTCGAAGCGCATCTCGACCGTGCGCGGCTCGCGCCCGAGCGCCAGGCGCAGCAGCGCGTACGCGGTCGTGAGGCGGCCGGGGATCGCAAAGACCGCATCGTCCCCAAAATCCGTGAGCAGCGGAGCTTTGCCGTCGACGCCGGGCCGCGCGATCACGAGCGGGCCGCAGCCACGCCCGAGCGCGCCGCCGGCCCGCAAAATCCGGTATTTATCGAGCAGAAACGGGATTGCGCCGTAGCTCACTTTCGTCAGCTCGTAGCGTCCGGCGCGCGCCGCGCGGTTCAGCGCTTCGACGTCATCCAGCACCACGTCGACGTGCGGAGCGCCGTCGAGCAGCCCGTTGGTGAGCGCCGCGAAGATGTAGGTGTCGTTCGGGCAGGGCGAATAGGCGAGCGAGTAGCTCCGTTGCGGTTGCGGCGTCATTCCGTTCGCGTCATTCCGATAGCAGAACGTCGAGCAGCGCGTCCGTCGTTGCAACGGCGGCAGCCGCGCCGGCGCGAAAGTCCCATTCGTTCGACGCGCGCTCGCCGACGAGGTTCGACACGCCGCGAATCTCGATCGCCGGCACACCCGCGGCCTGCGCGGCGCGCAGCACGGCGAAACCTTCCATCGACTCGACGTCGGAGCGAAAGCGATAGGCCAACGCGAGCGCGCGCGACGTGGTGCTGGTGACCGTCGCCGACGTCACGCCGCGCCCGACGATCACCGGTATCAGCCCGGCCAGGAACGGCCGCAGCAGCGTCGCGTCGGCCTCGACGGTGCGCACGAGCTCGAGCCCGCCCGGCAGCGGAAACGTGCTGCCGTCCTCGAGCCCGAGGTCGGCGAAGTCTTCGCGCGAGCACACGACCGCGTCGCCGACCGTGCAGCGGTCGCGAAAACCGCCGCCGATCCCGGCGTTGATCACGGCGTCGTACGTTTTGGCCGCGAGCGCGCGCGCGGTGCCGAACGCCGCTTCGACGGGACCGACGCCGACCGCGATGACGTCGACGCCGTCACGCGCGGGCAGCGTGGCGAGCTCCCGCGCTACCGCGCAGACGACGAGGATGCTGACGTGG
>JALZBE010000351.1 GCA_030947665.1 Vulcanimicrobiota bacterium
TCGTCGAGTCGGCCGAAGTGAACCCGCGGACGACGACGATCCGCGGCGTCGCGACCGATCTTTCGAAAGTGACCAGCGTGCGCGTCGAGATCCCGATCCCGAGCAAGCCCAAACGATTCGACTCGATGATCCGCCCGACGCCGACGGGCGCGGACGGCGGCGAGATCGGCGACGTGCAGATCTCGCCCAACCTCATCCGCGTGCGCGCGCGGTTCATCTCCAGCACGTCGAAGACGAAATAACGCGGCAATGGGAAGATATTTTGGCACCGACGGCGTGCGCGGCGTCGCGAACGCCGACCTGACACCCGAGCTCGCGTTCGCCGTCGGGCGCGCGGGCGCGGCGCTCATCGCGCGCGACCAGCCGCTGGACAAGCCCATCGTGGTCGGGCGCGACACGCGGCTGTCCGGCCCGATGCTCGAAGGCGCGATCGTTGCGGGAATCGCGTCGACCGGCCGCAACGTCGTGCTGCTGGGGATCGTGCCGACGCCCGCCGTCGCCGCGATCACGGCGAGCATCGAAGCCGCCGCCGGCGTGATGATCTCGGCGTCGCACAATCCCATCGAGGACAACGGCATCAAGTTCTTCGGCGCCGACGGCTTCAAGCTGTCGGACGCAGTCGAAGGCGAGATCGAAACGCTCATCGAGTCGCACGCGCACCTGCCGCGCCCGACGGGTCTCGACATCGGCATCGTCACGCACACGCGCGGCTTGATCGACAACTACTTCGCCAAGCTGGTCGGCGCGGGCGCGGACTTGCACGGGCTGACGGTCGTCGTGGACGGCGCGTTCGGCGCGGCGTATCTCGTCGGCCCCAAGGTATTCGAGCGGCTCGGCGCGCGCGTCATCGCGCTCAACTGCGAAGACGACGGCAGCCGCATCAACGTCGAATGCGGCGCGACCAACCTCGCAATGCTGCGCGCGCGCGTACGCGAAGAGATCGCGCGCTCGACAGGCCCGGTGGTGGGCGTCGCGTTCGACGGGGACGCCGACCGTGCGCTGTTCGTCGACGAAGCGGGCGACGTGCTCAGCGGCGATCACGTCATGCTCATCCTCGCGCGCGATCTCGACGAGCGCGGCGAGCTGCCGGGCGACACCGTCGTCGGCACCGTGATGTCGAACATGGGTTTCGAGAAAGCGCTGGAACGCGCGGGCATCCGGCTCGTGCGCGCGGCGGTGGGCGACCGCTACGTGCTCGAAGCGATGCGCGGCGGCGGCTACCGTTTCGGCGGCGAGCAGTCCGGTCACGTGATCGATCTCGCGCGCGGCACGACGGGCGACGGGCCGATGACCGCCGTCGCGTTGTTCTCGGTCGCCGCGCGCACGAAGCACACACTGCACGAGCTCGCGTCCGATCTCGCGGTCTACCCGCAAGTGCTGCTGAACGTGCGCGTCACCGACAAAACCATTGCGGAACATCCGGACGTGCGCGACGCGATCGACGCCGCGGAACGCGAATTAGCGGGCGACGGCCGCATCCTCGTGCGCCCGTCGGGCACCGAACCGCTCGTGCGCGTGATGGTCGAAAGCAGCGACCGCACACGCACGGAAGCGGTGGCGAAAACCGTGGCGGAAACGATCAGGCAGTTAGGCTGACCCGCGTCGAAGGCGGGTCGTGCCGCGTCATCGCCGAGCCCTCGGCGAGGCGATGACTAACGTCGCAGAACGGGTCTGCCGATCTTTACGATGTGGGGGCGGTGCCGGGAGGAGATGCCCGGAGAGAACGCCTATCCCCCACCCCGTGGCCCCAAGAGATTGGGGTCGCCGGTCCGGTGGGCGTGTAACGCTTCGCCGGGTTCGTACATAGCCTGCTAATGATCACGGAGTCCGTCTCGAGGCTAGGCGGAGCGGGGGACCACCAAGGAATGGGGTGAATGCGCCGGTCGGCGCTAGGGCGATTTCTTCCGCCCGAACCCGTCAACTAACCCCGTACGTGTGGAAGAAGGAGCAGTCTTGCATCGTTCCATCCTCACCGGGTTTGTCGTGTGCTTTCTCTCGGCTGGTTTGCCGATCGTAGCGAGCGCGACGGAGGCCAGTGAACAAGATGCGGCGGTCGTCTCCACGACGACGGCCGTCACGACGGCGGTCGTGCTGAACGCCGCCGAAGCCGCCGCCCCGACCGACGGCGCCGACCTCGAAATGTGGAATGCCTCGCCCTCGAAGTCCGACGACACCGCCGCATCGGGCGGGCCGGCTCGGGCGACGCGCCTCCTCCACGTTCAGAAATTCGCCAGCGGGATCGCCTCCCGCGGTGCCGCGATGGCCTCGAGCCTCACGCGCAACGCAATGCGCTTTCTGGGCGTCCGCTACTCGTTCGGCGGCACCTCCGCCTACGGGTTCGACTGCTCGGGCTACGTGCAGCACGTCTTCGCGCTCATGGGTCGCTCGCTGCCGCGCACGGCCGA
This sequence comes from Vulcanimicrobiota bacterium, assembly GCA_030947665.1. GTDB lineage: Bacteria > Vulcanimicrobiota > Vulcanimicrobiia > Vulcanimicrobiales > Vulcanimicrobiaceae > Vulcanimicrobium. The sequence continues at coordinate 2,406 of JALZBE010000351.1, forward strand.
CGCGCAGTATTTCGCCGGCAAGAGCTTCGCCGGCCAGCCGCAGGCGGGCGACCTGGTGTTCTTCCACACCTACGAGCGCGGCGTGTCGCACGTCGGGATCGCGCTGGGCGGCGACCGCTTCGTCCACGCCTCGTCGAGCCACGGCGTGATGGTGTCGACCCTGCACGACTCGTACTGGGGCGCCCGCTACCTCGGCGCCAAGCGCGTCGTCAACTAGCGTCGAACCCTCCGCGGCGTGACGAACGGCGCGGACCCCGAGCTCCAGCAGCGAGCGGCCAACGCCTATGTCGTTTGGCCGCTTGCGGTTCTGGACGTGTTCCGCGAGCCGGCCGACGCCACGGCGTGGTCGCGGCTGCACACGCGCCAGGCGCTCGTGTACGGGATCCTCGCGACGCTGGCGTACCTCGGACTGCTCGCGTTACCGTTCATCATCTATGTCGCGGTCCCGCCGCTCGCCGGATCGCTGACCGCGATCGTGTGGATCTACGCGCTGGGGCTGCTGGCGGACATCGTCGGCGCCTTCGTGCTGATGGGCCTGTCGCTGTCGTACCGCGAGCGCACGCTGCGCGGCGAGCTCTTCGCGATCCGCTTCGTCACGCCGATCGCGGACCGGGTGTTTCGCATCACGCGCTAGCCCCGGCTAGGGAACCCCGATAGCGGCGCGAACCGGTTCGGGCGCAGCGATGGGGCGTCGCCAAGCGGTAAGGCAGCGGGCTTTGAATCCGCCATGCGATGGTTCGAATCCATCCGCCCCAGCTTTGCTTCGGGTCGCTGCGCTTTCGAAGCACACGGCATGACCCGCGTTCGACGCGGGTCAGCCTTTCGGCCACGCGGGTCGGCCTTTCGGCGAGGTCCGTCAGCGCAGGAAGGCGGTCGCTGCCGGGCAAGTCGGATTCATGCCGACCGCGCGCTTCGTCTCGTTGCGACGCCTCGCGACGCTGGCCGTCCTTTGCGCGGGTTGGTTCGTCGTTGCGCCGCCAGCTGCCGCGGGCGCCGCGCCGGACGCGCCTGCCGCTACCCCGGCGGCTGACGAGACCAGCAGCTATACGAAGGCGCAGACGCTCTTTCACGACCGCAAGTTCAAAGAAGCGATCGCGCTGCTCGACCCGTACGTCGCCGCGCATCCGCGCGATGCGCGCGCGCTGGTCCTGCGCGGCGACTGCAAGGCCGATCTCGGCGACAACCGGGGCGCGCTCGACGACTACAACTCGGCGATCAAGATCGAGCCGGAGTACGCTTATGCCTACGTCACGCGCTGCGAGACGCGCTTGGCGCTACGCGACAAGAGCGGCGCGCTCGCCGATCTCGCGACCGCGTTGCGCCCCCCGGCGCCGTGACCGGCGTCTCAGGCGGCCTGGCGGCGGTCCTCGCCGCGTTTACGCGCGGTGACCTCGCGGCTGCCGCGGCCGTGTTCGCCGAGCATGCGACGTACCGGGAAGCGCGCAAACCGCCCGTCCACGGGCAAGCCGCCGTCGCGGCCCACTTCGCAGCCTTCGCGGCGTTGGAAACGGCGTGGGAATTTCTCGTGGACGACGTCATCGTGGACGGCGACCGCGCGTGCGTGGTCTACCGCTTCGCGCTCCCCGGAGGCGACGGCAAAGTCCGGCTCGAACGCGCCGGGTGTGCGCTCGTTCGGTTGGACGGGCGCGGACAGATCGCGGAATGGCGGGAGTACGAGGGATGAGCA
>JALZBE010000352.1 GCA_030947665.1 Vulcanimicrobiota bacterium
GTGGGTCTGCTCTCGCCGCCGCCGCACCGCCGCGGCATGCTCGGCGACGGCCCGATCGTGCTGCACGGTGACGGGACGTACCAGCTCGGCGTGAACCGCGGCAACCGCAACGGCTTCGCGCAGAGCACCGACAACTATTCGACGGCGCTGACGATGGGCGCCGAACGGCGCACGGAACGGACCTCGCTCTCGGTGACCAGCGCGTTCGGCTACGGCGCCGGCGGGCTGTCGGCGGGCTCGCTGATCGCGGGTTACCGCACCCCCGGCTGGGGCCTGACCTACGGCCAGGTCGCCGGTCCCAGCGACTCGCAGCTTCAAATCGGCGGCTTCGCCCGCGGGATCGGGCTCGCGGTCCCGCTCCGCAACGGCGACCTCGACCTGCTGGCCGCGACGACGACGCAGACCGACCGCACGACCTACCGCGTCTACGGCCTGCGCCGCAACTGGAACGCGCTCGGCGGCGCGTTCTCCGCCGGTGGCTACCTGGGCACGGCCGAGCAAGGCGGGGGCCGCCAGACCATCGCCGACCTCGGCTTCCGCCGCTACGGCGCGAAGCTTTCGACGCAGACCGAGGTCGCGCTGTCGTCGACACGCGGCGTCGGCCAGGTCGTCGACGGAACGCACATAGCGACCGCCTTCCAGGCCGACCTTCAAGGAAAGAGTACGTTCACGACCGTCAACGTGCGTTACGACCCGGCCGGCTTTCAGACGCTGACCGGCGGCATCGACCCCGGGCTTTCGGCCGAGCTCGCCATCCGGCGGCACTCCGACCGGCTCGGCGACCTGGACCTGAGTCTCGGCCATACCGACCAGCGGATCGACTCCGACGTGCAGCACGACGATCGCGCGACGCTCTCGGGCGGCAAGAGCTGGGCGCACGCCGGCATCCAGTACCTCGTGGGCCTGGAGGGGACGCGCTTCGCCGGCGGCACGACGCTCAACCGGACGGCCGCGGTGACGCTCACCCAGTCGCTGCGCAGTCTCTCCCTGTTCGAGACGTTCCAGCAGGCGTCGGTCAGCGGATCGACCGGGGATGCACGGCAAAGCCAGTTCACGCTGGGCGCCAGCCGCCCGCTGCTGGGCGGCAGCGCGGCCATCCAGTTCTCGCGCAATGCGTCGTCGAGCGGCGGCAGCGACGGCACGAGCATCGCGCAGTCGTTCTCGTACCGCCGCTCGATCGGCCGCAAGCTGGACCTGCAGCTCACGCACGCGATGCAAACGTCGTTCAACGACGGCATCGCGAGCCGCGAGATCGACACCGGGATTTCGGTGGTCCGCCGCTTGTCGAACGTCGTCGCGGTCCAGGTCTCGGGCAACGTCTTCCACCAGACCGGATTGGGCGGCGGGCACGGCAGCGCGATCAGCGCGTCGCTGGTGGGGCCGTTCGGCTTCGGCCGGCCGCGCGACGGCTACGGCCGCGCCAACCCGAACCTGCCGGCCGTCATCCGCGGGCTGGTGACATACTCGGCGTCGGCCACGCCGTTCGCGTACAGCGCATCACCGATTCGCGGCTACAACAACGCGCTGGTCGTGCTGGACGGGCGCGTGTCGCAGCGCACCGACTCCACCGGCGCGTTCGAGTTCCGGTTCGTCTCGCAGGGGACGCACACGATCCGCATCGACCCGGCGACGATCGCACCGGGGCTCGTCAGCGACCGCGAGTACGCGACGCTCAAAGTGCTGGGCGGACAAACGTCCACGATCCAGTTCAACGTCGGCAACTTCGCGGGGATCTCGGGCATCGTGTCCGCGACGGACTCCAGCGGCGTCAAGCACGGCCTGGCCGACGTGGGTATCGCCGTCGACGGCATCCAGGCGGTAACGACCACGGCCGAAGGGCGATATCAGATCGGGCGGCTGAGCCCCGGCGCGCACACGATCCAGATCGTCGACGCGACGGTGCCTTCGACCGTGGAGTTCACCGGCTCGCGCAAACGGACCGTGACCGTGACGCCGGGGACCACCACGCCGCTCGACTTCATCGCCGCGCCGCTCGGCTCGATCGCGGGAACCGTCATGGCGCCGGCGGACGGCGGTTTCGGCGCGCTCGTCGGCCTCAAGAACGTCTACGTCGTCGCTCAGCCCGGCGAGCACGCGGTGATCACCGACGACGACGGCTCGTTCATGCTGGCCAACCTGCCCGCGGCGACGTACACGCTCACGGTCGACCCGGACACGATCCCCGACGGCTTGTCGGTTCTCTCGGGTCCCGAAGGCCCGCTGTCGCTCGGCGGCGGCGGCACGGTGTCGGGCATCGTCTTCAAGCTGGGCGTCGGCGCGAAAGAAGTCGTCTACACGTTCAGCGGCGGTCGGCGCATCCCACTGCTGATCACCACCGATCCCGCGACCGTCCCGCCAGGCGCGCTGCTGCGCGTCACCGCGCGGACCACGGCCAAGGACGTAAAGGATCTCGCGGTCGAGAGCGACGTGTTCGGCGGGTTCCCGCTGCGCCTCGACGCGCGCGGGATGTGGGTGGGGACCGTCGTCGTGCCGGCGCTCGTCAAGGGCGACTACGCGCTCAGCGTCACGGCCCATCGCAAGGACGTCACCGACGCGTCGGCGCTGGTGCCGGTCGATCCCCGCATCCCGCTGTTCACCGCGGTGCTGAGCCCGCGCAACCCCGAGCCCGGCCACACCGTGCGCGTCATGCTCCGGGCGCTGGCGCCGGTGGCCGAAGGCGACGCGGTGCTGTTCGAGGACGGCTACAAGATCGTGCTGCCCAAGCCCACCGGCCGGCTCTTCGCGTTCGACATTCGCCTGTGGCGCAAGGGGCTGCCGTACAGCGCGAGCGTGGTGACCAAGCGAGGGCAAAGTTATCCAATAAGTCTGCGTTAAGGTGACGCAAAGCACTCGACGGTGGGCTAACGCCAAGCGGGCAAGCTGTCGAAGAAGCTAAGGAGGGGCGTGATCGCCTCTTCCCCTTCAAGCGCCCCACCTCGAAAGGATTCGAACGTGAAAAGAGCAGTTGCTGCTCTGGTCATGCTGGGGATCGCGACCGCGACGGCAGCACCCAGCATGGCTGCCTCGACGGTCTACGGATCTGCTCAGCTCAAGTACACCGTCAATGCCACGGCGTCGATTTCCATCGCCGTCAACTACGACGCCAACGGCGCCATTCAACCGGCGGCGGCTTCTACTATTTTGGCGTCGGCCGCCGGAAACTGCACGGCAGGCGTAGCCGAAGCGTCAAACGCGACGCTGACCTTCGGCGGCGTCACGCCGCCCGCGGCGGGCTTCACCAGCTGCTACTACAAGAACGCGCTGTCCATCGGAGTGAACTCCAACGACTCCGCCGGCGTGCAAGTCATGGAATACATCGACGTCGCCAAGGCCGGCACGACCGTTTGTGCGTATCGGCTCGACGCGACTCCGAAGAACAAGCCGACGCAGTCCGCTGCGACGGCGATCGCCGGTCAGAACACGTGCGCTGCCGCCACGGGCGGTGCCGCGGGTACCGCGCTGACCGCGCAAGGTGCCACGGTCAACAACGGTAACGGTTTTGGTGCGCAGGGTAACCCCGGCGCGCCGGCGACCGTCGTTACCGCGCTCTCGCCGCAGTCCACTGCCTATGGCGGCGCGGGCTACAACGTGTACACCGTTGCGGGGTCGGCTCCGCCGGCCGGCTGGAACTTCATCGGTCAAGACGTCAGCCTCAGCGTCGACTCGTCGGCTCCGTCCGGCGCGCAGACCAGCGTGATCACCGTCGCGCTGATCCCGAGCTAGGACGACTCAATCCGCCGCCCGGAACCGCCGAGAACACTATTGATGCGTAAGTCACGGTTTCTCACGGTTCTGGCGGCGCTCGGGTCGTTCGGGCTCGCGCTGACGACGCCGTCGTCGGCGGATATCTCGGTGGACGTCACCCCCGCGAAGTACGAGCTGCAAACGCAGCCCGGCAAGCAGGAGACGTTCCCGATCACGGTTCGAAACACGAGCGGCTCCGCGGTGCACATCGTCGCGTCGCTCTCGGACTACGTGGTCGGACCCACCGGGAACTACGCGTTCGCACCGCCCGGGAAGTCGGCGTACTCGCTCTCGAAGGCGATCACGATCAACCCGCGCGAGTTCGACATCGAACCGGGATCGTTCAC
>JALZBE010000353.1 GCA_030947665.1 Vulcanimicrobiota bacterium
CGCTTCTCGCCGTGCGACAACGAGGCGGCCTTCGAGCCGGCCCGCTGCTCGAGGCCCACCGACGCGAGCGCGGCCCGCGCGCGCTCGAGCGGCTGGACTTGTTTGTCGGCGAGCGTCCACACCTGGTTCGAGCCGCCGAGGAACGCCTGCGCGGCGAGCCGCACGTTCTCAAGCGTCGTCAGCTCGGCGAAGATCGTCGACGTCTGAAAGGTACGGCCGATCCCCAACCGCGCACGAACGTACGGCGGCGCGGACGTGATGTCGTTGCCGCGCAAGACGATGCGCCCCGTGGTGGGGCGCGTGACGCCGGACAGCAGGTTGAACAGCGTCGTCTTGCCGGCACCGTTGGGCCCGATGATGACGAGGAACTCGCCCTCGTTCACATCGAGCGTCACGTCGTCGACGATGACGGCGGCGCCGATGCGCAAACCCAACCCCGCGGTGGACATCACCGCGGCGCGCGCCGTCTCGATCACGAGGTTACTTGAACGGCTTCACCGGCGGCGACACGGCGCCCAGCGGGATCGTGCGCACCAGATGCGGCTCGATGTTCGATCCCGAGCCCTCGAGCTTCGCGACGAACATCGGCTGGAGCATCGCGTGGTCGGCCGCGCGGATCGTCTGCATGCCCTTGGGTGCTTCGAACGACCAGCCTTCGAGCGCGGAGATCATCTTGCCGACGTCCTCACCGTCCGCTTTTTCAATCGCGTGCACGATCATCTCGGCCGCGACGAAGCCGTCGGGATCGAACAGGTCGGGCACTTTGTTCTGCTTCTTGAGCGCCGCGACGAGCGCGTCGTTCGCCTTGCTTTTCGGCGCGCGGTAGAAGTAGTGCGACAAGAACTGGATCTTCGAGGCGGCCGCGCCCAGCGTCTCGTACGACGAGCGCTGGTCGAGCCCGCTCACCACGCGCGTCGAGCCGAACACGCCGGAGTCGTCGAGCGCCTTCCACATCGCGGGCGCCGTCGCGCCGGCCCACGCCGGAAACAGCAAATCGGGCTTCGCGTCCTTGATCTTTTGCGCGAACGGCGCGAAGTCGTTGGCCGAGAGCGGTGCGAGCACGGCGGTCACGTCGGCGCCGCCGCCCCCGAGGACCGCGCGCACGGCGTTCGCGTTGGCCTGACCGAACGCGGAGTCTTGGGCGAACACGGCGACCTTCTTGCCGCGCACGTTGTTGCCGATGATCGTGCCGGCGGTCAGCACGTCCTGATACGTCTGGCGGCCGGAGCGGAACGTGTTGCGGTTGTTGCCGGTGATCGTGTCCGCGGCGGCGGGGCCGGACACGAAGAGAACGTTGTTCTCCTTCGCGACCGGCGCGATCTGGAGCGCGGCGCCGGACGCGGTGGAGCCGCCGATGATCTTGTAGCCCTGGCCGATGAGCTCTTTCGCGGCCGCGACGGCCTTGGCGGGATCCGTCGCGTCGTCGCGCTCGGTGACGACGATCTTGTGGCCGCCGGCCATGCCCGTGTGGTTGGTCGCGTAGTCGAGGCCGATCGCGAAGCCTTCGGCGTATTGCGCGCCGTACGACGACAGCAGCCCGGTCTTCGAATAGATCAGCCCGACGTTCACGGGCGCCTTCGCCCCGGCGGCCTGCGCTGGAACTGCACCCCCCAGCGCGACCAGCTCGACGACCAGCGCCGACGCCGTCAGCGCCGCGAGCACTTCACGTATCCTCAAGACTTTTCTCCTCGTAATCGCCCACCAGTGATTCGTTCGGTGGCGCCGTGCGTCGCAATACACCCGAGCGATAGCAATCTCTTGCATCCAGGCGGCTGCTGGCAAAATCGTTACGTGGAAGTCGCTCGCCGGCGTCCGGCAGGATCGCACGGCGAGCGAGGCGTCTCGGAGGTGTTAGCCCTTTTGCTGTTTGACCGGCTTCTCTGCGCGGTTGAGGACCAGGATGCGGTCCGCGTGGCGTATGCCGAGCAGCTTCTGGTCGTAGTAGACCTTGACGAGCTGGCCGGAGTGAAGCGCCGCCATCTGATACGTCGTCTTGCCGTCGGAGGAGAAAACCTTATCGAAGTGCGGGACGAGCACGAAGCCGAGCTCCTTGCCCGTCTTGTCGTCCTTGATCTTGATGTTGCTCGACGAGATGTGGACCAGGGTGCCTTCGACCCATGCCGAGCCGACTTTGGCTGCCTGCGCAGGGGCAGGCGCGACGACGGCCGATGCTATCGGGACCGCCGCGATGAGTGCTGCGAGTAAATAAGTACGCATACGGAGGGTGTACCCGTTACGCGGCTTTTTTTCGTCCCGACGGCGAGCGCTTGGCACGTTTCGCCTGGCGGACGGACTTCGCGAGCAGGTCCCCCAGCGGCTTGCTGTCGCGCTCGATGATGCGCTCGACGAGGTCGATCACGGCCACCTCGTGCTTGCTCAGCGCGTGCTGCGCGCGCGACACGTCCTTGTGCACGAGTTCGAGGGCGCCGTTCGCCAGGAACTCCGCGATGACGCCCGGATGGATGTAGGACTTCTTGCAGACGGCGGGCGTGTTGCCGAGTTTTTCGGCGACGCGTTTGATTGCTTCGTTGACGGCGGTCTTCGCTTCGCCCTGGCCTTCGATCTCGACGGTCGCGAGCTCGAGCGCGCAGGTCATCGTCGCCTCCCACGTGCGGAAGTCTTTCGCGGTGAAGTCGCCTTCGGCGATCTCGCGCAAGTACTCGTTCACGTCCTCGGAGCGCACGGGGCGCGGTTCACCGTCGTCGCCGACGTATTCGAACAGGTTCTGGCCCGGCAGATCCTGGCTCGCTTTGACGATGCGCGCAACGCGTTTGTCCTTGACCTCGATCTCGTGCTCTTTGCCGCTCTTGCCGCGAAAATGGAACGTGACTTTCGAGCCTTTGACCTCGGCGTGCTCTTCCTGCAGCGTCGTGAGCCCGAACGAGTCGTTTTCGCGCGCGTACTCCTCGTTGCCGACGCGAATCGCCGTCTCTTCCAGCAACGACACGAGGGTGGCGAGGATCTTCTCGCGCGGCAGCCCCGGCTTGGCCATGTCGCGCGAGACCGCGGCACGGATCGACGGCAGCGCCTTGGCGAACTCGATCATGCGGTCGAACTTGGTCTCGTCGCGGATCTCGCGCCAGCGCTTGTGGTAGCGGTACTGCTTGCGGCCGCGCGCGTCGCGGCCCGTCGCCTGCAGATGGCCGTTGGCTTGCGGGCAGATCCACACGTCGGTGTAGGCGGGCGGGACGGCGAGCGATTTGATGCGCGCGATCTCCTTGCGGTCCGTGATCGGCGTACCGTCGGCGGCGATGAATGCGAAGGTCTTGCGCCGCTTGACCCGCCGGATTCCGGGGATCGCGTCCGTCGTGTAGCGCAGCCCGGCTGCTTTGGCGGCTTCGGGTCCCTCGGTGGGCAGCATCAGGAGGCCTTGTACCCAAGGTCTTTGACAGGCGTTGCCCCTTGCCGGTAGAATACGCCGGTTCGCCAAAAGCGAGGGACGTGGGCGCGTAGCTCAGTGGGAGAGCATCCGCTTCACACGCGGGGGGTCGTTGGTTCAATCCCAACCGTGCCCACCATCTCTCTCGTGGCGTTGTAGCTCAGTTGGTTAGAGCGCCGCCCTGTCACGGCGGAGGTCGTGGGTTCGAGCCCCATCAACGTCGCCAGTTCCGGGCGTCGGATCTCGGTCAACGAGGTCCGGCGTTCGCGTTTGCGAACCTCGCCGCCGTGGCGTCGATCGCGGTCGAGCACCTGACGAAGCGCTATCCCACCGGGACGCTCGCGCTCGACGATGTCAACCTGGACATCGCCGGCGGTGAGTTCATCGCGGTCGTGGGGCCGAGCGGTTGCGGCAAGAGCACGCTGCTGCGCATCATGGCGGGTCTCGACGTCGCGACCGAAGGGCGCGTGACGATCGCGGACGCCGCCGTGCGCGACGACGAGCTGTCCAGCGCGACGGTGTTTCAAGAAGCGTCGCTGTTTCCGTGGATGCGCGTCGACGCCAACGTCGCGGTCGCGTTCGACTCGCTTGCAGTCCCGCGCGACGACGTGCGGCGCCGCGTGCGCGAAGTGCTCGGGCTGGTGGGTTTGGGCGACCGCGAGCGCGCGTGGCCGCACGAACTGTCGGGGGGGATGAAGCAGCGCGCCGCCGT
>JALZBE010000354.1 GCA_030947665.1 Vulcanimicrobiota bacterium
ATTCGCTGCGCCAACTCTCGTCGATCCGGTCCCACCGGTCGAGGAGCGGCATGCGGGCCTCGATCGATTGCAGCGTTCGCTGCCGGCGCTCGGCGGGCGGCAGCAGGAAAAACGTTTCAGGCTTCTTCGGCGCGATGACGCCGGCCTCGACGTTCACTTCGCCGCGCGCACCGCTCGCCGGCGCGACGTCGTCGAACCACGCCACGCTTTCTTGCAGCAGGCTCACCGCGAGCTGATAACGGCCGGGCAGCGGCGGCGCGCCGACGCGCATCGCGGTGTTCACGGTTTCGCCGGGCGCGAGCGGTTGCGGTAACGCCGTGTGGATCCACGTTCCCGCGCCGTGGGGGACGCCTCCGCCGTCATACCACCGATAGCAGAGCTGGACCGGGTTCGGCGGCGCGGAGACGTAGGTCGCGTCGCCCAGGTTCGTAACGGCGCAGCGGACGATCGCGGTCTCGCCGGTGCTCAGGCTGCTCGGAATCTCGGCGTCGATCGACGCCCTGAGCGATTCGAGCGGAAGCGGCTCGCTGATCGCGGCCAGCTTGGCGCGTGCGCCGGCGTGCACCGCGGCGACGCGTGTTCTCGGCGCGCGGCACTCCGCGAAGAACGCGTCGCACATCGTGAGCGCGCGACGGCGAGCGTCCTGTAGGCGTTCGCGCGGTACGACCGCGGCGCGTTGCAGGCCCGCTTCCATCGCGGCATACGAGTCCGCGCGATCGACGTGCGCGAGATCGAACTCGTCCGCGAGCCCGCGAACCTTCGCGGACCGCGTCACGACAAGCACCTTCGAGCCGTGCCAAGCCGCGACGACTGCGCCATGATACCGGCTGGTCACCGTCAGCTCCGGCGCACCGAACGCGCGAAGGTACTCGTCGACGGAGCTCGTCGCGTAGTCGAATTCCATGACCGACAACCGCGCTCGCGTCTCGGGCGCGATACGGTCGAGCAGCCACCGCTCGACGTGCGGAAAGGCGCGCACTTCCTGCACCAGCCACCGTGTCATACCGGGTGCTCGGCGCTCGATAAAGCGCTCGATCTCGTGCAGATCGAACTGCTCGCTCTGTTCGAACGCGAGCAGCAGCCCGACGGCGCCAGGTTCGCGCGGCGGCGCGGGTGTCCGGTCGCCGAACGCCAGGTGCGCGACGTCGGCCCCCGTGGAAAGGTGTGCTCCATCGACGAACGGCCGCAGCGCCGCAGCGGAGAACTCGTCACGCACCCACACGTGAGCCACGGATTCGAGCAGCGCCTGCGACCGGGGATCGGCCGCGGCTTCCGCGCGTTCGCAACCGACGCCCAGCAGATACATCGGCTTGTCGAGCGCTGCGCACCGCCGGCGTTCGCGTTCGTTGCGATCGAGCAGCCACGGTCCGCTGTCGAGTTGAAACGGCGTATCGCCGAGGCCGAGCCAGACGTCCGCCTTCCGCAGCGCGTCGTCGCGGACCGCTTCGTCGCCCGGCAGCCATTGAATGCGCGGGAAGCACCGCTGACGGCCGGCGAGGTCGTGCGCGGTGCACACCGTGAGCTCGACGTCGGGATGCCGGGCCGCGGCGGCGAGAAACCCGTGCAGGGAAAGATCGTCGCCGGCGTTGCCCGCACCGAAGTAGTCGTTCCCGAGGAAGATGCGCATCGGAACGATCAGCGCCCGGCCGGCGCTTCAGACAGCGGCAGGCTGTTTGGCCGGCTTCGCGTTGACGATGTGGATCGCTTTGCCGTGCATGAACTCCGCTGTGTCCATGATCGACTCGGTCAGCGTCGGGTGCGGGTGGATCGACAGGCCGATGTCCTCGACCGTTGCGCCCATCTCCAGCGCGATCACGCCTTCGCCGATCAGCGACTCCGCCTGCGGCGCGACGATGTGCATGCCGAGCAGCAAGTCGGTCTTCTTGTCGCCGATCAGCTTGATGAGGCCGTCGGTCTCGTTCATCGTGCGCGCGCGGCCCGACGCGATCAGGTTCATCTTGCCGACGCTCACGTCGTAGCCGGCGGCCTTCGCCTCTTCCTCGGAGAGCCCGATCGTCGCGACCTCTGGATCGGTGTAGACGCAGTTCGGGATCGCGACCGGATCGAACGCACTCGCGCGGTCACCCCCGATCACCTCCGCCGCGACGACGCCTTCTTTCATCGCCTTGTGCGCGAGCATCGGCGCGCCGGTCACGTCCCCGATCGCGAAGATGCCGTCGATCTTGGTGCGCCGCTGCGCGTCGACTTCGAGAAAGCCTTTGTCGGTGGTCTGCAACCCGGCTACGGCGAGGTCCAGCGTGTCGGTGATCGGCTTGCGGCCGACCGCGACGAGCACTTGGTCGAACTCGCGCGTCTCGGGCTTGTTGTTGGTGAACTCGCCGTTGATCGTCACCTTGGCCGCTTGCGGGCCCGTCTTCTCGATCGTCTCCACCTTCGTGTTGAGCGCGATCTCGATGCCCTGCTTTTTGAGGATGCGCCCCAGCGTCTTGCTGATCTCGAGGTCCGTTCCGGTCAGCAGCTGCGGCATCGCCTCGACGACCAGCACCTTCGCGCCCATGCGCGTGTAGACGGTCGCGAACTCCAGCCCGATCACGCCGCCGCCTACGATCAGCATGTTCTTCGGGATGCGCTTGATCTTCACGGCGTCGTCGGAGTTGATGATCGTGTCGCCGTCGTGCGGCCACGCGTCGACGTTGATGGGGGCGCTGCCGGTCGCGATGACGACGGCCTGCGCGGTGTACTCGTCGGTGGTGCCGTCTTTCTTCTTGAGCGAGACGACGTTCTTGCTGACGAACGACGCGTCGCCGTACGCGAACTCCACGTTGTTCGCTTTGAAGAGCTGGTTCACGCCGCCGACGTTGGCCTTGACGACCTTGTCGGCGAACTTCGCGACGCCTTCGCGGTCGACTTCGGCCTTGGGGACCTTCAGGCCGAGCTCGCCGGCGTGATCGATCTGGCGCGAGATCTCGCCGACGTGCAGCAGCGCCTTGGTGGGGATGCAGCCCCAGTTCAGGCACACCCCGCCGACCTCGTCGCGGTCGAAGCACACGACCTTCTTGCCGAGCTGGCCCAGACGAATGGCGGCGTGATAGCCGCCGGGTCCGGCGCCGATGACGAGCGCGTCGACGGTGAACGAAGCCATTGCGTGCGATTGAACTCCTGAGGTCGTGAAGAAAGGGCCGGTCGCGTCGACCCGAATGGGCGCGGCACTGTTTCGGTCGCTTTCGCGGTGCGCACTGCGCGGTCCCGGGATTCCGGGTCGGCGTGCCTACGCTTGCTCGGCGCACCGCCGCGGCACGACGTCGTACCCCGCCGACATGCTGCCGCGGTGGGAGCGCCGCGGATGGTTCACGTACGCGCCGCATCATCCCGCGCTGTTTCTCATGGCCGACATCGCGCGCGAGCTTGCGCGGCGCGCCGGACTGGTCCCCGCGCTGCCGGCCGTTACGCGCTGCGCGTTGCGCTGCTTCAGTCCAACGTCGCGTGGTTCGACGACGTCGACCGCGCAAACGGCCTGGAAGCGATCGTGGACGTCGGCGAGAAGGCCCTGACCTCGACTGCGTAACGGGATAGTCCGTCCTCGATCCGAACGACGCCGCTTCCATCGCTTGGAGGACGAGATGACCGGCGACCTGCGAACGCTGAACTTTCGCGTGTTCGCACCGCGGACGTAGGGGGAGGAGAGTTCGGCATGCACTATCAGATCATCCCGCGCTGGGTCTTTGTGATGCTGATCGTGGCCGGGCTGGCCGTCGGGACCGGCGGGCTGACATTTTTGGTTCTCGTGCCGCCGGCGGCGGGCGTGATCGTCGGAGTGATTTGGCTCGCGATCGGCAGTGCGATGACGTTCTTCTCCCTGCGCGGTCTTCGCGAAGCCGGCGACGACGACCGGCTGCGTCGCGACGGCATCACGGCGGCGGCTACCGTGCTGTCGACGGCGCAAACGCACGTGACGATCGACAACGTGCCGCGATGGGCGATCCGAGTGCGGATCGACGGGCTCGCCGTGCCGTATGAAACGACCCTCAAACTCTTGACGCAAACCCCACCCGCCGACGGCGCGCGCTTCGAGGTCCGGGTCGACCCGCTCGAGCACGATCACGTCG
>JALZBE010000355.1 GCA_030947665.1 Vulcanimicrobiota bacterium
AGTGCTGATCGTGGGTGCCGGCAAAATGGGCGCAGCCGCCGCGCGGCGGCTCAAGGCCGAAGGCGCAAGCGACATCGTGCTGCTGAACCGCTCGCACAAACGCGCGCAGGACGTCGCGAGCGAGCTGGGCGAGATCGCGCGCGTCGCCGACATGCCGGGGCTCGTCGACGCGCTGCAAACCGTCGACCTCGTCGTGACGTCCACGGGCGCGTCACACTTCGTGCTCACGCCAGGTAATGTCGCCGAAGCGATGCTCGCGCGCCCGCAGCGCCCGCTGTTCATCATCGACATCGCGGTCCCGCGCGACGTCGATCCGGAGGTGTCGCGGATCCCGGGCGTCGGCGTCGTCGACGTCGACGCGCTCAAGGGCGTCGTCGACGACACGCTCGAGAAGCGGCGCGAAGCGATCCCGCTGGTCGAGCAGATCATCGGCGAGCACGTCGAGCGCTTTCAGCAGTGGTATCAATCGCGGGTCGCCGTCCCCGTGATCTCGTCGCTCACCCGCAAGGCGGAAGCGATCCGCGCGAGCGAGCTGCAACGCCTCTTCGCGCGCATCCCCGGCCTCACCGAGCGCGAACGCAACCTGATCACGGGCACGTCGATGACGATCGTCTCGAAGCTGCTGCACAGCGCGATCGTGCGCATCCGCGACAAGGCCGTCGAGAACCGCGCCGAAGCGCTGACGCACGCGAAGATGCTCGACGAGCTGTTCGAGCTGCGCTCGCTCAACGGCGACGCGACGTTCCACGTGCCGGCCGCGACACCGGAGGAGTCCACCGAGTAATGACGGGTCGCGGCAAGGTGTGGCTGGTCGGTGCGGGCCCCGGTGATCCGGGGCTTTTGACGCTGAAGGGGGCGCGCGCGCTCGCACAGTGCGACACGCTGGTGTACGACTACCTCGCGTCGGCGGCGATCGTCGGGCTGGCGCCGCCGGACTGCGAGAAGATCTACGTCGGCAAGAAAGCCGGGCAGCACACGCTTACGCAGGACGAGATCACCGCGCTGATCGTGCAGCTCGGGCTTGCGGGGAAAAAAGTCGTTCGCCTCAAGGGCGGCGACGTGTTCGTGTTCGCGCGCGGCGGCGAGGAAGCGCACGCGCTCGCGCAAGCGGGCGTCCCGTTCGAGATCGTCCCCGGCATCACGTCGGCGATCGCCGCGCCCGCCTACGCCGGCATCCCGGTGACGCACCGCGACCACAACACGTCGTTCACGATCGCGACCGGCCACGAAGACCCGACCAAGGGCTATTCGTCGCTGGACTACGCGAAGCTCGCGAACCGCAAGGCGACGACGATCTTCCTGATGGCGATGGGCAACCTCGCCGGGATCGTCGCGAAGCTCAAGGAGCACGGGCTGGAGGGCGATACGCCGGTCGGCATCGTTCACGAAGGCACGAAGCCTGCGCAAGAAGTGCTGATCGCGACGATCGACACCGTGATCGCCGAGGTCGCGCGCACGGGGATCTCCGCGCCGGCGATCGTCGTGATCGGCGACGTGGTGCGCGAGCGCGAGCGCATCCGCTGGTTCGACGCGCAGCCGCTGTTCGGCAAGCGCGTCCTCGTCACGCGGCCCGCGCACCAAGCCGACGACTTCGCGACGCGGCTCTACGAAGTCGGCGCGGAACCGATCCTCGCGCCGACGATCGCGATCGGCCCGCCCGACGATCCGGCCGCTGCGCGCGAAGCGGTGGCGCGCGTGCGCGAGTACGACTGGACGGTATTCACCAGCCGCAACGGCGTCGACGCGTTCTTCGACGTGCTCGGCGAGCTCGGCCGCGACGCGCGCGCGTTCGGCGACGTGAAGATCGCGGCGATCGGCCCGAAAACCGCGGAAGCGCTCGCAGCGCGCGGCATCCGCGTCGACCTCGTGCCGCCCACGTTCGTCAACGAAGCCGTCGCGGCGGAGCTGCTGGCGCGCACCGCGCCCGGCGAGCGCATCTTGATCTACCGCGCGCAGGAAGCGCGCGAGGTGCTCCCCGACATGCTGCGCGCGCAGGGGCGCGTCGCCGACGTGGCGGCCGCTTATAAAACTCGCTTCGTCGACGATCCCGAGCTCGCGGCAAAGGCTGCGCACGCCGACATCGTGACGTTCACGAGCTCGAGCACCGTTGCAGGCTTCGTGCACAACGTCCCGGGCGCGGCGCACGCGCTCGCATCGAAAACGGTCGCGGCGATCGGCCCGATCACCGCGCAAACCGCGCGCGACGCCGGCATCCACGTCGACGTGGTCGCCGACGAGTTCACGGTGGACGGCTTGCTCGTCGCGCTCACCGCGGCGACACCGGTGTAGCGAAGGCTCGATCTCGTGAGGCCGCTTGACGTCCTCATCGGTGCGGTGTTCGCCGGCGTCGTTGCGTTCGTTGCTTGGCGAGCGCGGTCGCTGACGCGGTCCGGTGCGATCGCGGCGTTCGTCGTTGGCACGCTGACCTATGGCGCCGGGACCGTCGGCTTCACCCTGATCCTGCTCGCGTTCTTCGGTTCGTCCGTCGTGTTGTCGCGCTTGGGGCGCGCGCGCAAGCGCGCGCTGGTCGATATCGGAAAGCACGGCGCGCGCGACGCCATGCAAGTGATCGCGAACGGCGGCATCGCGACGGCGTGCGCGGTGGGGTTCGCGTTCACGCACGATGTTCGCTGGGCGGTCGCGTTCGCCGGCGCGTACGCTGCCGCGACGGCCGATACGTGGGCGACCGAGATCGGCACGCTCGCCGGACACGCGCCTAGGTCCATCGTGAGCTTCCGCCCCGTCCCGGCGGGGATGTCGGGCGGCATCACGCTCGCCGGCACCGCCGCGGAGATCGGCGGTGCGCTCTGGATCGGCCTCGTCGCGCCCGTCGGCATCGTGCTTACGTATATGGTCGCAGGCGCCGATTTCGGCCTGAGCTTCGGCGCGCCGGTCGTGTTCGGGATCGGCGTGCGGGAGCTCGCGATCGTTCCGATTGCGGGCATCGCGGGAGCAACCGTCGACTCGTTGCTCGGGGCGACGCTCCAGGAACTGCGGCGGTGCGACGTCTGCGACCGCACGTGCGAGACCGACCCGCACGCGTGCGGCAACCCGACGCGGCTCGTGCGCGGCCTCCGGGGGGTATCGAACGACGTCGTCAACCTGCTCGCGACCGGGGCCGGCGCCGCGGTCGCCGTCGCGCTCCCTTCGGTTCTCCGCTAGGCCGAGCTGGAGGTGCAAGTGCCGAAACCGACCTCCGTCGGCGCGTAGTCCAACCGTTCGTGCGACGATGCGTCGCACCCACATCATGGCCACCGAGATCGTCAAAGACCGCGACGTCAGCGAGCAAGGCTCCCGGCTGATCCTGATCACCCTCGGGATCATGGCGGCGACGCTGATGCAGACGCTCGACTCCACCATCGTCAACGTCGCGCTCCCCACCATTCAGGGCAACCTCGGCGCCACGCAGGAAGAAGGCGCCTGGGTCGTCACGGGCTACATCATCTCGGCGGTGATCGTCATCCCGATGACGCCGTGGCTGCAAGCGCGCTTCGGGCGGCGGCAGTACTACTCGATCGCGATCATCGGGTTCACGATCGCGTCGATCCTGTGCGGGATGGCGAGCTCGATCCAGCAGCTCATCCTGTTCCGCGTGATCCAGGGGCTTTTCGGCGGCGGGCTCGTCGCCACGTCGCAAGCCGCGTTGCGCGACACGTTTCCGCGCCATCTGCTCGGCGCGTCACAGGCGGTGTTCGCGCTGGGTGCGATCGTCGGACCGTCGGTCGGGCCCACCGTCGGCGGCTGGCTGACCGACAACTACTCGTGGAACTGGGTGTTCTTCATCAACCTGGTGCCGGGGATCTTCGCGTCGATCGTCGTGCTGACGATGATGCGCAACCCGTCCGATCCGAAGCCGATTCCGATCGACGCGATCGGCCTCGGTTTGCTTGCGACGGGCCTGGGCTCGCTGCAATACCTGCTCGACGAAGGTCAGCGCAACGACTGGTTTTCCGATCCCGTGATCCGGCTGTTCGGCTTCACCACGGTCATCGGCATCGCCGGCTTCATCTGGTGGGAACTGTATGGAACGAAGCGGCCGCTGGTCGATCTGCGCGCGTTCAAGCAC
>JALZBE010000356.1 GCA_030947665.1 Vulcanimicrobiota bacterium
CGCGCCCGCATGCCGGCATCCCCGCGACGCTCGATCCGCCGACCGCGAAGGACGCCGACGCGCCGGAGCCCCGTGGCGTCGTGTACGCGCTGGCGCCGTCGCCGCTGCGCGCGAACGTCGTGTGGGCGGGCACCGACGACGGGCTCGTTCACCTCACGCGCGACAACGGCAAGACGTGGCGCAACGTCACGCCGCCGGCGGTGACGCCGTGGAGCCACGTGGACACGGTCGAGGCGTCGCACTTCGACGAGCGCACCGCGTACGCCGCGGTCGACCGGCACCGCCTCGACGACGACGCACCGTACGTCTACGTCACGCACGACGCGGGTCGCACGTGGCGCGCCGCGGCCAACGGCATCGGTCCGAGCAGCCACGTGTGGGTCGTGCGGGAGGATCCGCGGCGGCGCGGTTTGCTGTATGCCGGGACGGAAACCGGGGTGTACGTCTCGTTCGACGACGGCGCCGCGTGGCAGTCGCTGCGGCTCAACATGCCCGTCGCGTCCGTGCACGACATCAGCGTACACGGCGACGATCTCGCGATCGCGACGCACGGCCGCGCGTTCTGGATCCTCGACGACGTCACGCCGTTGCGCCAGCTCGCCGCGAACGCGGCGCCGGACGCGCGCCTTTTCGCTCCGGCCGATGCCGTGCGCACGCGCCCGTACAGCGACGAGGCCGAGTCGTCACCGCCCGAGGTGCCGATGGGCGAGAACCCGCCGTTCGGCGCGCCAATCGACTACGTCGTGCCCGCGGGCGACAGCGGACCCATCGGCCTCATGATCGCAAACGCGGCGGGCCGCATCGTGCGCGCATGGTCGAGCACCGATGCGGTCACCCCGGTCGATCCGAACAGCGTCGAGTATCCGGCGTACTGGATCGTACCGCCCGCCCGATTGCCGGGGGAGCCGGGGATGCACCGCTTCGTGTGGGACTTCCACTCCGCCAGCGTGTCGACGGGACGCCGTCGCCGCGGCGGGGGCGGACCCTTCGTTCCACCGGGCCGCTACACCGTTCACTTCACCGCCGGTGGCCGCACGATGGTTCAGCCGCTCACCATCCGGCGCGATCCGCGCATCCATGCGACGGACGCCGACCTGGTCGCACAATACGCGCTCGCGCACGACGTCGACGCGCTGCTCGCGCGCGTGCAGCTCGGGCTCGCGCAAGCCGCGGCGGCGCGCAAGACGCCGGGCGTCGACATCGCGAAAATCAACGCGATCGCAGGCACGCCCGCGTCATTTGGCGCGCCGGCCACGAGCTTCAAGACGCTGAGCTGGTACGCGAGCGCGCTGAGTGACCTGCTCGGCTCGATCGAAAGCGCGGACACGGCACCGACGGCGGACGAGCGCGCCGCATGGGCCTCCCTCCGCCCGAAATCGGAAGCGGCGCTGCTCGCGTGGAACGCCTTCGCGAAGTAGCGCGAGTTCGCTACGGAGCTGCGTGCGTTTCTCGCGAAGACGAGCGATCCACCGAGCTGACGAACTCCCGGGCGCGTGCGAGCAGCGCGTCGCCTTCGGCGAGTAGAAGATTTCCGCCGATGAGCAGCATCGTGTCCGGGCCGTAGAAGTCGAGCAGCTCGTCGACGCGATCGAGGCGCATGCCGCCCGCCGGCACCGGCAGTGCGGGGCGCACCGCACCCCACTCCGCGCGTGTGGCGGCGGCAAGGGCACCGCACTCCACTTGCGTGTACGCGAAGCGGCCGCCATAGTTCACAAAGATAGGCGCGTCCGCCCCGAGCAGCCGGAAGATGCGGCCGAACAGTAACGGTGGCGCGATGCGCGCGGCGCCGCCGAACGACGGGTGCGCGAGGTAGACAAAGTCCGGGAACTCGTCCACGAGATCGGCGAATGCCGGAAGCCCGACGACCATCGGCGCGACGAGCACGACGCGTACCCCCGCGTCGCGCGCGATGCGCGCACGCTCGCGAAGCACGCGCGGCGTGCCGATCAGGTGCGGCGCGTAGAACGACGGCTTGCCCGTCGCCGCGACGGCGTGCGCGATTGCCGCCTGGCAGGCCGGCACGCGCTCGGCGAACGGCGAGCACGGTTGATTGGCGATCCCGTGATCGTCCTTGATGATGTCGATGCCGGCGAGCGCGAACGTCCGGCACATCCGCGCGAGCTCCGCCGCCGGCAGGCCTTGGGGCTTCATCGCGACGCTCGTGAGCGCCCGGCGAGGCGCGTCGACGAGCGCACGAATGCCGGCGATCCCGTGCCGTGGACCGCCGAAGCGCGCGAGAAGCGCCTGCGGCAGATCGAAGTCGACGAGCTGCACGTCCTCCCACAGCGAGCAGTTGCCGAACACCATGTTCATGAGCTGCGCCGGTTCGTAGCACGTCGTCTCGACCGCGATCCGCACGTCGACGCGATAACGCCCGTCGCCGGCCGGCACGATCTCGGCAACGCGCGCGACGACCTCGTCGCGGATGCGCTGGTCGCGCACCGCTTCGAGCGGACACTCGACGCTCTGCTCGCTCGCTAGCGCCTCAGCCCGCGCTTCGATCCGCTCGGGCTCGGAGTGCATCAGGTACGTCGCCGTGAGCCAAGCCATCGCCCGATGGTTCCGGCCTCGAGACGGTGAGTCATTCCAAAGAGAGTTCGCGGTGACGACGCGCGGACACCAGCCGGGTGTTTTGGCGATGCCGCGCGAAGTCGCCGAAGTTCGGTTTTTCGGGGTTTTGAGCTCGTCGGTGGAGCTCGTTGCGAGGTGGGCGATGGATGCTGTGAAGTGGACCGACGTCGGAACGTTCTGGGCGACGGCGGTGCAAGCCGTCGTCGTCGTGATCGCGCTGATCGTGGCGTACGTTCAATACAAGTCGGCGCTGCGGAGCGGACGAGTTCAGCTCACGAACGACATGATCAAAGAGCTCACCAGCCCCGACATGCGAAGCGCGATCGACAGAACGTCCGCGAATCTGGACTATCATGACGATTGGCCGGATCTGACCGTGGATTTACGGCGCCCGGGCGACGACCCACGACGTATGCAGCGCGAAAGCGACCTCTTCGACATCGCGAACCTATACTCGAAGCTGGCTCATCTCTACAACGGAAACTTGATCGACCGTACGATGTTCGTGAGCGAGTACGGTGAGTACACGTTGTTCATCTGTGGCGCCGTCAGCGGAGTGTTCACCGTGTACACGCAACCGGATTACCGTGGCCTCTTCGAGCTCGCCCGAATATGCCAGGGGGACTATCGGCAACGAGGAGGCCGTTACGCACTTCTCCGCGAGCTGACGATCCCGACGGACGAGACCGGTCGCGGCCGGCCCGGCGGGTGACCTCGGATCAGCTGCCCGTGCCCTGGTACCGGTTGATCCCGATGCGCCAGAACGCGTACGCGAACGCGGCGATGACGACGCCGACGAGCGGTGTGAGCAGACCGATCGACGGGTTGAGATGCAGTCCGTCTTCGCTCTTGTGCAGCAGGTACGTCGCCGGGAAGTAGTTCATGAAGGCGAACGGCAAAACGAAGGTCAGCACGAGCCGTACGCCGCGCTGGTAGATCGAGATCGGGTAGCGCGAAAACTCCTGTTCGAGCGACATGAACACCCAGCGCAGCGAGTCGATGCGTGTGAACCAGAACGACGCGGTCGCGATCGCGAGATTGATCCCGAAGTCGATCAGCGCGCCGCCGATCGCCACGAACGGCACGTAGCACACGAGTATCCAATCGACGTGCACGCCCGCGAACGCCGTCACGACGCAGAAGTACACGATCGCGAGGATCAGCTCGTCCGGCATGATCTGCTGCGGTACGGTAAGCGTTTGGAAGAGCGGGTCCAGTGGGCGTACCAGGAAGCGGTCGAAGCGGCCTTCGCGCACGAACTCCGGCACGCTGCCCACGGTGAACAAGAAGCTGTTGTGCAGGCCGTGCCCCAGCATCCACAGGCCGTACATGAACGCGGTCTGCTTGAAATCCCAGCCGTTGATCGACGGGAAGTTGCGCAGCGTCACCCACAGCGCGACGATAGCGGTGGCGTGGTAGATGACGGTGAAGCCCGCCCACATGATGAAGTTTGCCCGGTACTCCAGCATGGTGAGCAGGTTGATGCGC
>JALZBE010000046.1 GCA_030947665.1 Vulcanimicrobiota bacterium
CACTTTCCGCTGCGCGTGTGGCAGACCGGCTCCGGCACGCAGACGAACATGAACGTCAACGAGGTGATCTCGAACCGCGCGATCGAGCTCGCGGGCGGCGAGATGGGCTCGAAGAAGCCGGTTCATCCGAACGACCACGTCAACATGTCGCAGTCGTCCAACGACACGTTCCCGACCGCGATGCACATGGCCGCGGCCGAAGCGGTGGTGAATATGCTGCCGGCGGTCGAAAAGCTGCGCGACGCGCTCGACGCGAAGGCGAAGCAGTGGGCGCACGTCGTCAAGGTGGGGCGCACGCATCTGCAAGACGCGACGCCGCTGACGCTGGGCCAGGAGTTCTCGGGGTACGTCAGCCAACTCGACCGCGACCTCAAGCGCTGCCGCCAGTCGCTCGACGATCTCTACGATCTCGCGATCGGCGGCACGGCCGTCGGAACGGGGCTCAACGCGCATCCGGAGTTCGCCGAGCGGGCCGCCAAACAGATCGCCGAGCTGACCGGGTTGCCGTTCCGGTCGCACCCGAACAAGTTCGCCGCGCTGGCGTCGCACGACGAAGTCGTCGCCGCGTCGGGTTCGCTCAAGACGCTCGCCGCGTCGCTCATGAAGATCGCGAACGACGTCCGGTGGCTGGCGTCGGGACCGCGCGCCGGCATCGGCGAGCTGATCCTGCCCGAGAACGAGCCCGGGTCGTCGATCATGCCCGGCAAAGTGAACCCGACGCAGTCCGAAGCAATGACGATGGTGTGCGTGCAAGTCTTCGGCAACGACGTCGCGATCGGTTTCGGCGGCTCGCAGGGCAACTTCGAACTCAACGTGTTCAACCCGATCATGATCTGGAATTTCTTGGGCTCGTGCCGGCTGCTGAAAGACGCGTGCACGATGTTCCGCGAGCATGCCGTCGAGGGTCTCCAAGCCGACGAGGCGGTCATCGCCAAGTATCTCGGCGAGTCGCTGATGACCGTCACCGCGCTGACGCCGAAGATCGGCTACGACAAGTCGGCGGAGATCGCCAAGAAGGCGCACCACGACCATAGCACGCTCAAAGAAGCCGCGCTCGCGCTGGGCTACATCAGCGGTGAGGACTTCGACAAGTTCGTCGTCCCGGTCAACATGACGCATCCGTAGCCACAACTCCAGCACGAAAAGATGAGCCCTCCGTGAAAGCGGGGGGCTCCGTTGTTTGCGGGTGGAATGGGCGCGCGATGATCGTGCGGCGCCTCCTCGCCGGCGTGCTCCTCGCGGGGCTCGCGGTCCCAACGCTCGGCGCCGAACCCCCGGCGGCGCCGTCGGCTGAGCCCTCGCCCGCTGCGTGGGGGCCGGCCGCGTCGATGCCCTCGCCGGAGATCGCGGCGCGTGCCCGGGCGGTCTTCGAAGCGAACCGCGCCGGCAAGATCGACCGCGCTGGTTATAGCGCCGACATGAGCGCCAGAATCACCGAGGACGGCCTCGCGCGCGTCGCATCCGAATTGCGCGCGCTCGGCAACGTGAAGAGCTTCGTCCAGGTGCGCAAGATTACGATGGGCGCGAGCGTCGCGTACGTGTTCCGGATCGAGAGCGAGAAGCAGCTCGCGGTCGAGGAGACGATCAGCTGGGACGCCGCCGGGAAGATCGACGTGCTCCAGTTCGGCCCCGTGCGGTGACGAGCGCCGATCCGTTCCACGCGTCGGCGACCGTCGACGACGTGACGGTCTTCTTCCGCCGCTGGCGCGCGTGGAGCGACGACGTTCGCGCGCACACCCTGCACGCACGCGATTTGCAGTACGGTCCGTCCGCGGACGAGACGCTCGATCTCGTCGTACCGCACACCGGCGCGCCGCTGGTCGTATGGTTTCACGGCGGCTACTGGCGCCGGCTGCACAAGGACGACAACACGTTCGTCGCGCGCGGCCTGGCGCCGCACGGCGTCGCCGTCGCGATCGTCAACTACGGCCTTGCGCCGGCAGTACCGCTCGAAGAGATCGTCGCCCAGGCGCAGCGCTCCGTGGCGTGGCTGAGCACGAACGCGAAGGCGCACGGCGCCGACCCGTCGCGCATCGTCGTCGCGGGCCACTCCGCCGGGGGACACCTCGCCGCCATGTGCGCCGTCGACGCGCCGGTCGCCGGCGTGGTGAGCTTGAGCGGTTTGCACGACCTGCGCGCGGTCGCGAAGTCGCACGTGAACGAGTGGCTGCAGCTCGACGACGCGCGCGCCGCGGCGCTGAGCCCAACGCTGCTGATTCCCGCCGCGCCTTCGCCCGTCATCGCGATAACCGGTGCGCGCGAAACGGATGCGTTCAAGGAACAGGGGCGCGAATTCGCCGATGCGTGGCGCGCGTACGGCTGCGACGCGACGTACGCGGAAAGCGACGACGACCACTTCACGCTCAGCGAGCACCTCGTCGACCCCAGTTACCCGCTGACGAAGCGCATCGCGGACCTGGCCCTTGCAAACGGAAAGCGGCACGCGAAGGTTTAGCTAAGATATCTCTTACCGGCTTCACCGGGTGAATGTGGGGTAGACCTAGCTCAGAGGTGTTACCGTGCATACGATTGTCGCCGTCGGTGGCGATACCGCGTTCAGTCACTGCCTCAACCACGTTCATGCGACAACCAAAGCCGGCGGCCGTTTGGACATGTGGTGGCGTTGTACCGTAGGTTACCAAAAGATCCGTGGAACTTGGGCCGTAACGCACGAACATAACTCGGTGCCGTTCGACCCGGCGACGGGCAAGGCGTCCGTGGATCTCCAGCCGTAGTCAATTACTCAGGCGCCATCTGGGAACATGGGGTGAATATGAGCAAGATGACCACCTGCCTTTGGTTCGACCATGGCAAGGCCCGCGAGGCGGCGGAGTTCTACGCTAGCGTGTTTCCCGACAGCCGGGTCGGGCAAGGCCACGCCTCCGCTGCGGACAATCCGTCTGCGAAGGCGGGCGAAGAGCTCACCGTCGAATTCACCGTCCTGGGTCAGGCGTTCATGGGCCTGAATGGCGGGCCGATGTTCAAGCCGAATGAGGCGGTTAGCTTCATGATCCTGACCGAAAACCAAGAAGACACCGATCGCTACTGGAATGCGATCGTGGGCAATGGCGGCGAGGAGAGCGAATGCGGCTGGTGCAAGGATCGCTGGGGCTTCTCCTGGCAGATCACGCCGCGCGTGCTGCTCGACGCAGTGTACGACTCAGATCGCGCCGCCGCAAAGCGCGCAATGGAAGCAATGATGACGATGAAGAAGATCGACATCGCCGCGATCGAGGCCGCGCGAGCCGGTGCAAAGGCCGATAAGTAAGATCACCGTTTAAAACGAAGGCGTTGAACCGCTTTAGTTCGGCGATGAGGCCGCCCGAGTCTATGCCAAGTTGTTCTGCAAGCTCGCGCGGCGTATCAGCGCCAAGATGTATTTCTTGGCTTTTCATCCGGCGAATGCGGGTCTAGAACCGTTTTACGAAGTGGTGGTGGCCGATCGTGTAGCCGTGGCGTTCGTAGAACCGGCGGGCGGCGGCGTTCTCGTCGACGACGTTGAGCGTCACGAAGCGGTAGCCCCGCTCTCGCGCGCGTGATTCCGCAGCTTCCATCAGCGCGGCGCCCACGCCGTCGCCGCTGCGCACCGTCGCGATCTCGCTCACGTGCAGGTACGCTTCGCCGGTGAAGAAATCGCGGTCCGCCACCGCATAGACGAAGCCCGTGCGTTCACCGTGCTCGTCTTGCGCGATGAGGAACACGTCGCCCGCCGCCGGCGCGTGCAGCGCCTCGCCCAGCACGCGCTGCGTTCCGGCGATCACTTCCCCGCGCGTATGGCCGTCGGCGGCGCCGTGTTCCACGAAGCGCGGCACGAGCTCGGCGACGAACGCGTCGTCGCCGGGCCGCGCTTCGCGCACGCGGGTCATTTGACGAGCGGGAGAATGTTGGACGGCGTCAGCGGTACGAGGCCCAGCGCGAACGTCGCGACCGCGCACACCGCGACGGCTACCCAGGGCAGCGCGTTGCGCGGGCGCTCGTCGCGCACGTGATCGGCGCCGGTCTGCGCGAACATCGCGCGCACGATCTTGAAGTAGACGTACGCCGAGATCGCGGTGCCTGCGATCAACAGCCCCGCGAGCCATGCGTAGCCGGCGCTCACCGTCGTGGTGAGGATGAGGATCTTGCCGGTGAAGCCGATGGTCGGCGGCAGCCCCGCGAGACCGATGAGAAAGAACGTCATCGCGGCGGCGAGCCACGGACGGCGGTGGGCGAGGCCCGCGAAGCGCGACAGCCCCACGACCGCGTCGCCGTCGCGCGCCATGAGCGCGACGACCGCGAACGCGCCCAAGTTCATGAACATGTAGCCGGCGAGATACAGGATCGCGTAGCGCAAACCGAGCGTCGTTTGGCCCGCGAACGCGGTGACGATGTAGCCGACCTGCGCGATGCCGGAGTACGCTAACAGCCGCTTCATGTCGATTTGCGACAGCGCGGCGAGGTTGCCGACGAGCATCGACAGAGCGGCGAGCACCCACAGCGGCGCGAGGATCGCGGACGCTCGATCGGACGGCAGCGCCGCGTAGGCGAATCGCGCGAGCACCGCAAGCGTTCCCGCCTTCGTCGCGATCGACATGAACGCGGTGACCGGCAGCGGCGCGCCTTCGTACACGTCGGGCGTCCAGGCGTGGAACGGCACGAGGCTCAGCTTGAACGCGATCCCGACCAAGAACAGGCCCGCGCCGAGCGCGAGCAGCGGCGTCACGGTCGCGTGGGTGAGCGCGGCGAACGCGACCGAACCCGTCGCGCCGAACAAGAGCGCGGAGCCGTACAGCAAAAACCCCGACGCCATCGACGACAGGATCAGATACTTCAGCGCCGATTCGCGCGCGGTACGGCGCGGCGACATCGCGCACAGGCAGTACAGCGCCAGCGACAAGAGCTCGAGCCCGAGGAACACCGCCATAAGATTCGCCGCACCCGCCATCAGCATCGCGCCGCTCGCGCTCCACAGCAGCAGCGACGTCGTGCCCGCGACTTGGTCGTCGCGGCCCACGCCGACCGACAGCATCAGCGTCGCGATCGTCGCGACGATCACGATCTCGGAGAACACGATGGAGAATCCACCCTGGATGAACGCGCCGCCGAACGCGGCGTAGTCGTGCGGATATTGCTCCGCGAGGATCGCGCCCGCGGCCACCAACCCGGCGATCGCGATACCGACGGCGACGCTGCGCCGCACCGTCCCCTGACCGCGGAAGAACAGGTCGACGAACAGCATCAGCAGCGGGACGACCGCGACGAGGAACGCCGGCAGTAGCGCGACGTAGTCCGCCGAGACGGGATAACTACCGAGAGCCGACGACACGCGAGTCCTCCGGAGCGGCGGTGGTGAAGGTGAGCGTGTTCGGCACGGCGATGTGCGCGGCTTCGGCCGCGACGTCGATGACCCGGCCCGGGCTAACACCGAGCAGCACGAAGCCGGCGACGAGCGGCGCGACCGCGAGCGCTTCAGTCCATGTCATGTCGCGGCGTTCGGGCAGATCGGGCACGTCGGGCCCGTTCATGATCGTCTGGAACAGCCGCAGCATGTATGCCGACGCAAGCACGATCGCGACCAGCGCGACGAGCGCCGGCCACACGAACCCGGCTTTGAACACGCCGGTGAGAATCAAAATCTCGCCGCTGAAACCGGCGAGGCCGGGTAATCCCAGCGCGGCCAGCGCGGCGAGCATCAGCGCGCCCGCGAGCTTCGGGTTGCGCCCGCCCAGGCCGCCGAGCCGCGCGACGTCGCGCGTCTCTTCACGATATTCGACCGCGCCGAGCACGAGGAACAGCGCGGCGCTGAACAAACCGTGCGCGATGATGTAGACCACCGCGCCTTGGATCGCGAGCGCCGAGCCGCTGAACACTGCGAGCAGGATCAAGCCGAGGTGCGAGAGCGAGCTGTATGCGACGACGCGCTTGGCGTCGCGCTCCGCGAGCGCCGCGAGCGCACCGTAGATCAGCGCGATCATGCCGAGCAAAAACATCAGCGTCTGCGCGCGCGCTGCCTCCGGCCCGAGGAACGGCAGCACGATCGCGAGGAAACCGTAGAGCCCCGCCTTCGACTGCACCGCCGACACGACGGCGACGACCGGCGGCGGCAGCTCGGTATACGTCTCCGGCATCCAGGTGTGGAACGGGAACACCGGCGTCTTCACCAAGAACGCGAACGCGAAGCCCGCGAAGATCCACAATCCCCAGACGTCGCCGATCATGAGGTGCAGGCCGGCGCGGCCGATCACGTCGGTCGTGCCCGTGACGGCGCCGAACGCCGCCGTGGCGAGCAGCAGCGCGAGCCCGCCGCACAGGTTGTAGATCAGGTACTTCCACGCCGCGCGCGCGTGCGGCCCCATCTCGACGAGCACCAGGAACACCGGGATCAGCATCAGGTCCCAGAAGAGCGCGAACAGCAGCAGGTCCTTCGCGAGGAACACGCCGTTCATCGCGCCTTGCAGGATCATGAGCTGCGCGGCGACGTTGCGCAAGCGCGGGCCGCTCAGCGCGAGCGCGCCCCCGAACGTCGCGAGCGAGAGCAACAGCACGATCCAGTACGAGATCGGGCCGAAACCAAGGTGGAACGAGGCGTCGAACGGGCGGGACAGCCAGTGCCGCGACATGTCGGCGGCGTGCGGATCGGCAACCGCGAGCGCGAACGTCAGCGCGGCGACGAACGCCGCGACGATCCGCGCGACGGCGGCGCGTTCGCGCGGGATCGCGTACAGCGCGAAGCCGATGAGGATCGGCCCGAGGACCAGTGCGGTGACGGTCATCGTGCGCCTCCCGTGAACGCCAGCGCGTAGTAGGCGACGAAGCACACGACGCCGACCGCGATGGTCAGCGCGTAGGCGCGGACCAACCCGGTTTGAAAGCTGCGGAACAGGTGGCCGAGCCACTGCGCGCTGATTGGAACCTCGCGCACGCCCGCGTCGATGACGTGCGGGTCGACGACGCGGTAGAACCAGCGCCCGAGCGCGTACGCGGGGCGCACGAGCAGCGCCTCGTACGCGGCGTCGAAGTAGTACGCGTTCGCGAGCACGCCCGGCATGCGGATCGTCTCGGTGCGCAGCCGCGCGATCGCGGCGCGCAACGCCGACGGTGCACCGTAGCGCAGGTACGCGACGGCGAAGCCGATGACGACGACGACGAGGACGATTGCCGTCGACAGCAGCTCGGAGATCGGCGGCACGTACGCACCGGCCACGCCGAACGCGTGAGCGCGCGGGAAAAACCCGGCGAAGAACTGCTGCCACCGCGAGCTCGCGCCGCCGAAGTCCAGCCAGCCGATGAAGATCGTCGGCAAGATCAGGATCGAGACGGGACCCGACATCAGCCATGCAGGTGCGTGATGGTGCGGTTCTTCTTCTTCGGGGTGATGGCCCGACGACGCCGCCATCGCCGCGGTGCCCGCGAGCTCCGGGTGCCGGATGCCCAGATCGGACGGATCGACCTCACCGCGGTACGCGCCGAAGAACGTGACGAACAGCAGCCGGAACATATAATACGCGGTGATGCCCGCGGTGAGCACCGCGATCGCGTAGAGCCAAGGATGCCCCGTTTCGAGCGCGCCGTACACGACGGCGTCCTTGCTGAAGAACCCGCTGAAGCCGGGCACGCCGCAGATCGCGAGCACGCCGGTCAGCATCGCGACGAACGCGAACGGCAGCGTCTTGCGCAGGCCGCCCATGCGGCGCACGTCCTGCTCGTTGGCGAGCGCGTGGATGACGATTCCCGCACCGAGGAACAGCTGCGCCTTGAAGAAGGCGTGGGTGAGGAAATGGAACACGCCCGCGTCGTACGCGCCTACGCCGACGCCCATGATCATGTAGCCGATCTGCGACATCGTCGAATAGGCGAGAATGCGTTTGATGTCCCACTGCGCGCAGCCCAGGATCGCGCCGGCGATCGCGGTCAGCGCGCCGATGACGCCGGTGAGCTCCTGCGCGTCGGGCGACATCGACCACAGCGGCGCGAAGCGCGCGATCAGGTAGACGCCCGCGGTGACCATCGTGGCCGCGTGGATCAGCGCGGAGACCGGGGTGGGGCCTTCCATCGCGTCCGGCAGCCACGTATGCAGCGGGATCTGCGCCGACTTCGCCGCGCAGCCGATGAACAGCCCCAGGCAGATCAAGAACAGCTCGTGCCCGCCGAACGAGGGCGACGGGGTCCCGAATATTCGGTCGTAGCCGATCGCGCCGACCCGCGACACGATCAAGAACACCGCGAACATGATCGCGACGTCGCCGACTACGTTCATCACGAACGCCTTGCGCGCCGCCGACACCGCGGTCGGTTTGTAGAACCAGAACCCGATCAGAAAGTACGACGCGAGTCCGACGAGCCCCCAGCCGACGAGCAGCCCGACGACGTTGTCGGAGAGCACCAGCGTGAGCATCGCGAACACGAAGAAGTTCATGTACGCGAAGAAGCGCGCGAACGCGCGGTCGCCGTCCATGTAACCGATCGAGTAGACGTGGATGAGGAAGCCGACGCCGGTGATGATCAGCGTCCAGATCAGCGACAGCCGGTCGAGCTGCAGCCCGAAGTCCCAGCCGGCCAGCCACGACACCAGCGGCACGTGCAGACCGTGCGGCGCCGTAGCTTCGCTCCAGAGATAGAGCGTCGCGGCCAACGACGTGGCGACCAGCGCGGAGCCGATGGGACCGGCCCACGACTTCAGCTGCGGGCCGAACGCCCACAGCACCACGGCGCCGATCAGCGGCAAGAGCCAGACGAGGTAGAGTACCATGGTCGCGGTCAGCCCTTGAGCGCCGACACTTCGTCGACGTCGACGAAGGGACGGCTGCGGAAGGTCACCACCACGATCGCGAGCGCGATGGCGGCCTCGGCGGCGGCGACGGTGATCACGAGGAAGGCAAAGATGTGCCCAACGTTGTCGACCCAAGCGCGCGCGTACGTCACGAGCGCCAGGTTCGAGGCGTTGAACAGCAATTCGATCGACATCAGCATGATGAGCGGGTTGCGCCGCGCGATCACGCCCACGACGCCGATGAAGAACAGCACCGCGGAGAGGCCGATGTAGTTCTCGGGCGCGACGCTCATCGGCCCACCTTGTCGGCTTCGCGCAGGATCGGCTCGCGCTGGAGGTTGCGCTTGGGCTTGCGGCGGCTCAGCCCGGCGGGGCCGTCGTCGCCGGCGATCAGCACGACGCCGATCACCGCCACCATGAGGATGAACGCCGTGATCTCGAACGGCAGCAAGTGCGTGGTGAACAGCGCCGCGCCGAAGTTGGCGACGCTGCCGAACGCGTTCGCGTCGCCTGTTGCGCCGTTGGTCCCCGTCGTCTGCATCACCGTGACCGGCGTGCGCAGCGCCGTGACCGTGATCCCCACGAGCGTCAGCACGGCGGCAATGACCGCAGGGACGACGATGCGCGGGACCCGATCCGGCCCGACGGCGAACGGCTTGGTGCCGCTGGAGAGCAGCGCGATGACGAACACGAACAGGATGAGGATCGCGCCGCTGTAGACGACGATCTGCATCACCGCCAAAAACTCAGCCTGCAGCGTGAGATACATCGCAGCGAGCGCGATGAAGTTCACCAGCAGCCCGACGACGGAATGCACGGGCTGCTTCGCCGTCACCACGAACACGGCGCTGGCGATCATCAGCAGCGACAGGATCCAGAACGCGATCACTCGATGTCACCCTGCGCTTGGCGCATCGTGAGGCCGCGGCGCTGCGTCTTGAGCACGTGGCCGCGGTTGGTGGCGTCGTAGCCCTCGGCGATGTCGACCGTGTCCTTGGCGCGCGCGACCGCGCCGAGATCCGCGGGGATGCCGTTGGGGCGCTCGTCGGGCGGCGTACCGACGCCGGCCTCCGTCGGAACCAGCAAACGATCTTTGGCGTACACGAACGCTCCGCGGCGGTAGTCGGCCATCTCGAAGCGCGGCGTCAACACGATCGCGTCGGTGGGGCACGCCTCTTCGCACAGCCCGCAGAAGATGCAGCGCAGCTCGTCGATCTCGTAGCTCGCGGCGAAACGCTCGCCGGGCGAACGGCGGTCTTCGGGCGAGTTCTCCGCGCCGATCACCGTGATGGCGTTGGCCGGGCACGCGATCGCGCACAGCTCGCAGCCGATGCAGCGCTCCTTGCCGTCGCCGTAACGGCGCAGCTCGTGCAGGCCGTGAAAGCGCGGCGCGTGCTGCTTCTTCACCGACGGGTACTCGATCGTCGGCTTCTTCATGAACGCGTGGCGCAGCGT
>JALZBE010000357.1 GCA_030947665.1 Vulcanimicrobiota bacterium
GGACCTCGTGCTCGACGAGGCGCCCGAACCGCAGGCCGGACCGGGTCAGGTCGTGATCGACGTGTACGCGGCAGGCGTGAACTTCCCCGACGTGCTGCTCGTGCAAGGGCTGTATCAGGTGAAGCCACCGCTGCCGTTCAGCCCTGGGGTCGAGGTGGCCGGCATCGTCGCGTCGGTGGGCGAGGGCGTGCGCGAGCCGCGCGTCGGCGACCGCGTCGCCGCGGGCGTGATGGGCGGGTTCGCGGAGCGCGCCGTCGCGAGCGCGGCGACGACGATCGTGCTGCCCGAAACGCTCGACTTCGTCACTGCGGCCGGGATGATCTTGACGTACGGCACGGCGTGTCACGCGCTCGTCGACCGCGCGGCGCTGCGCGCCGGCGAATGGCTCTACGTGAGCGGCGCGGGCGGCGGCGTCGGAACGGCATCGGTCGATCTCGCGAAGGCGCTCGGCGCGAACGTCGTGGGAACGGCGAGCTCCGACGCGAAACGCGCGGCGGTGAAACGCGCGGGCGCGGACGTCGTGCTCGATGCGGGCGCGCCCGATCTCGTCGACGCGGTGAAGAAGGCTAGCGGCGGCGGTATCAACGTCGCGATCGACAACGTGGGCGGCGAGCAGTTCGACACCGCGCTGCGTGCGGCGGCGCGCGACGCGCGGCTCTTGGTCGTCGGGTTCGCCGGCGGCACGATCCCACAAATCCCGGCGAACCGCATCCTGCTCAAAGAGCTCGACGTGCTGGGCGTCTATTGGGGCGACTGGGCGGCGCGCAACCCGGCGCACAACCGCGAAAACTTCGACGCGATGTTCGCGCTGATGCGCGAGGGCAAGCTGCACCCGCGGGTGGACGCGACCTACGCGTTCGCGGACTCGGCGCAGGCCGTTGCGGACCTGCACGAACGCCGTCTCGTCGGCAAGGGCGTCGTGCGCGTGCGTGAGGGGTAGCCTGTGAGCGTTGCAGCGCAGATGGCTGTCGTCGTCGCCGCCGGGTGCGCCCTCATGTGGGTGCTCCTGGCGACCTCCTTCGCTCGGCGCACGCCGGGTGGATCGCGATCGCGCGCCGGCGGCGCCGCCACGTTCCTCATTGGGCCGATTTTCGTCGTCCTCGAGGTCTGGTCTCTCGCGTTTGCCGTCGGACGATCCTCGCCGTCGCTGCCCTGGGTCATCGCAGGCAGCGGGGCGCTGGCCCTAGCCGTGCTCGTACCGCTCATGGCGACGCAGACGCTGCGTTTGCTTCCCGATGTGCGCCGCCGCGCGGTGACGAACATCGCCGCCATCATCGTGATGTGCACGCTGATCGGCGAGCTGTTCGTCTTCGTTGACGCTCCATGGGCTCGAACGGTGATGCTGCTCTCGTCGCTCTTCCTCTTGGTCTGGAGCTTCCTTCAGAGGCGAAAAAGCCGCGCTGGTTGATCGCGTTATGCGAGCGCTGCCAGCGTGTTGAACTGTCCGCCCACGATCGCAGCCGACGGCCGTCCCATCCAGCGTTCGAGCACCGTCGCGTAGACCTGGCGGAAGTCCGTCGTGAACGCGAGGTTGCCTGCGTTGAGCTGCGCGAGGTTCGGGTGCTGCCCGTATAGGCCGCCCTTCACGCCGCCGCCGATCATGAACACCGGGGCCGCTTCGCCGTGGTCCGTGCCGCGGCTCGCGTTTTCCGGGACGCGGCGGCCGAACTCGCTGAACGTCATCGTCAACACGCGCTTGTCGTTGCCGTGCGCGGCGAGATCCTGATAGAACGCCGCGATCGAGTTCGCGAAGTCGCCGAGCAGGCGCTCTTGGGTTTGCTTCTGCGTCACGTGCGTATCGAACGAACCGTGCTGCACGTACAGCACGCGCGTGCCGAGCTTCGAGCCGACGATCTGCGCCGCGAGCGCGAGGCTCCGACCGAGCGGGGTCGCCGGGTACGTCGCTTGCGTCTGGTAGCCCGCGACGAGCTTCGGCAGCTCTTCCGCGCCGCGCTGCGCGTGGTCTTCGATCTCCGCGACCTTCGCCAGGAACGGCGAACGGAACGGGACGGTCGTGTCGCGCACGAACTCATGGAACGCTTCTTTGTTGCCCGTGGTCTTGTCGCTGCGCAGACCGTAGTTGCGGAGCGCGTCGACCGCCGGCACGTCGGTCGTCTTCGACATCATGATCTCGGGCAGCACGTTGCTCAGCGCGACGGCGTTGAACAAATTGTTCTTCGGCAACCCGGCGTCGTCGAGATAGCGCCCGACCCAGCCGGTCGACTCATAACCTTTCGGGTGTGCGGTCTGCCAGATCTCCGTCGAGCGGAAATGCGAGTGGTCCGGCTCCGGGTAGCCGACGCCGTGCACGATCGCGACGTTGCCGCCGTCGTACATTTTCTTGAACGGCGCGAGCACCGGGTTGAGGCCGAACGTGTCGTCGATGCGCAGCACGTCGTTCTGCGGGACGCCGAGCGACGGGCGGTACCGGTAGTAGTCCGGCATGCCGAACGGCACGACCGTGTTGAGGCCGTCGTTGCCGCCTTGGAAGTTGATCACCACCAGCACGCGGTCGGAGCCGCCCGGCAGGCCCGGCAGCGGCGATTCCGCCAGCGCGCGCGAGAAGATGGTGTCGGTATTGGCGACCACGGCGAGCCCGGAGACCGCTCCGAGAAGAAAACCGCTGCGTTTCATCATGACGTTCGTATCCTTACGCGAGTTGGAAGGCGGGCATCGCCATCGTCAGGTAGACTGCGTTGCGGACGCGTTCGTCCACGTTCTCGTGCGAGAGCTCCGCGAGCGCCGACTGGCCGGCGCCGCCGAGGTACGTCACGAGCTGCGCGGTCGATGCCGGCGAGACGTCGCCTTGCAGCATCGTGTCGGTGAGCGTCCTCGCGACCGTCCGCGGTTCCATCGCGCGCATCGCCGAGGCGATCCAATCCGCTCCCTGCATCATCTTCGGGTTCTGCGCCATCGCGTTCGCGAAGTTTTCGCGGGTGAGGATCGTCGAGCTGCTCAGCCACGCCTCGCCGCCGTCCCAGCCCTTGACGTTGGGCGGGTAGAACAGCACCTGACCCATCGCGCGCAGCGTTGCGAGCTCGACCGGCGCGACGTCGGGGATGCCGAACAGCTGATGCGCGCCGACCACGAACTCCACCGGGCTCTTCACGAGCGCGCGGTATGCACGGTCGCTGAAGAACACGTTGCTGCGCAGCAGCGCCGACATCACCGGCTTCATCTCGAAGTTGTTCTTCACGATGAGCGCCGCGACTTGGTTGACGAGCTGCGGCTCGGGGTTCATGTAGACGAAGAATGACAGCAGCTTGGTCGCGAACAGCTTCGACGCCGCCGGCTGCTGGAAGATGATGTTGACGATGTCGCCGCCGCTGAAATTTCCCGTTTGGCCCAGGAACGTCTTGGAGCCGTCGTCGTGCACGCCGCGGTTGTCGTAGAAGCTGCCGGTACCGTCGGGATTCTTGCGGAAGGTCCAGCCGGTCAGTGCGCGCGCCGACTCGCGGATGTCTTGCTCGGTGTAGTTGCCGATGCCCAGCGTGAACAGCTCCATCAGCTCGCGCGCGTAGTTCTCGTTGGGATGCGTCTTGACGTTGACGTTGTTGTCGAGGTAGCGCAGCATCGCGGGATCTTGCGACACGTGCAGCGTGAGGTCGCGCACGTTGCCCAGCGCGTACTCGCGGAAGAGCTGGTTCTGCATGAACAGCTCTTGCGCCGTGGTCTGCTTCTCCGGCGAGCTGGTGAAGTGCCCGTGCCAGAACAGCGTCATCTTCTCTTGCAGCGGCGCGGGCGTCGCGATCATGCGGCCCAGCCACCACTGCTGCATCGCCAGCAAGTTTTCGCGGCGCGTGCGGTTGTTCTGCATCTGGAAGGCTTTTCGCGCGTCGACGGTCGCGCTGTCGGCGGCCATCCCTTCCATGAAGCCACGGTACAGACCGCGCGGCGGGATCGGCGGATCCTGGAGCGCCGGGCGTGCCGTCAGCGAGCGCGTATCGGCGAAGTTGATGAACGAATCGACGGCGTCGCGCGCGGACATCGCCGCGATGCGGTCGACGTCGGTGGGGGCGCCGCCGAAGCCGGCGCGGCGCAGCAGGTG
>JALZBE010000358.1 GCA_030947665.1 Vulcanimicrobiota bacterium
GTCCGCGAGCATCAGAGCCGAGAGCGCCGGCAACGCCGTGCGCGCCGCGCGCCGGCTGAAATACGCCGCGACCCCGGCGACAGCCAATCCTCCACTCAAGATCACCGGCGTGTACATGACGCGCCGGCTGTAGCTGCCCTTGTAGTGCTCGTAGGCGACTTCGAGACCGCTGACGAGGCTCGAGAGGCCTGCGACCAGCGCGAGCGCTCGCTGGAATCGGCCTTCGCGAATGCGAAGATCGACCGCGCGCGCGTCGTCCTCGAACCGGCGAGGCGGATCGGAAGCGGCGGGTGCGTCGCCCTCGCTCACGCGTCGCCCGCGGCGGCGCTCGCGTGCGCGGCGACGTATGCCCTGGGATTCGTGTTCACGGCGTCGACGCCGGTGACGTGCACCGCTTCGAACGCGGCAAACGCTACGGCCAGATCGTGCCGCAACGGGAGCGGGGCGTGCCGGCGAAAATCGGCCAGCGCTTCGCGCTCTTCCTCGCCCATGTGGTCGCTGTTGACCGCGTTCGCCTTCGCGACGCGCGTCGTCCACGTCTCGCTGCCGACGTCACACCCGCCTACCGCCGCAACCGCGTCGCGAATCTGGTTGTGGTCGTGGATCGCATCCTTGGTCTCGGCTTCCGCTGAAGACTTGCCGCCCGCGCCGCGGCCGAGCCGCAGCAATTCCGGATAGAACACTTCTTCTTCGGCTTTCGCGTGCACCTCGAGCAGCGCTGCGAGACGCCCCCAAACGGCGGTCAGGCTTGCGACGTCACGGGGATCGATCTCCTCGACCATCGCGAAGAGGCGCCGCTGCTCGTGGTGGTCGTCGGCGATCAATTGGATGATGTCCATAGCGCCCTCCGGTGGGAAACACGAGGCTGCTCGAGCGATCGGATCGGAGACCTCAACTCCGGGTTCGTTCCCACAAAGTCTCGATTTGCGATAACCTCGCGCTCGGTTGGACGCGGCGCTGCGTTCAATGCGACCTTTGCCGCTCGCGCACAATCCCGAATTCGGCGGCTTTTCAAACGCGGCGCGACGGCGGTATGCTCGTGTGGTGGGTGCGTTGACGACGCCGGGCAGCACCCCGGTCCGTCCGTGAGGAGACCAGAGGTGAATCGTCATGGGTAAGGTCGCCGTGGTCACCGGCGCATCCGCCGGGGTCGGCCGCGCCATCGTGCGCGAGTACGCGAAGCAAGGCTACGACGTGGGCCTCATCGCGCGCGGACCCGATGGGCTCGAAGCCGCGAAGCGCGAGGTCGAACAAGCCGGCCGGCGCGCGGTCGCGGTACCCGTCGACGTGGCCGACGCCGGGGCGGTCGAGGCAGCCGCGGACCGTATCGAACGCGAATTGGGCGAAATCACCGTCTGGACCAACGTTGCGTTCTCGAACGTGTTCGCGGAGTTCTCAGCGCTGACGGCAGCGGAATACCGGCGCATCACC
Organism: Vulcanimicrobiota bacterium; assembly: GCA_030947665.1. Lineage (GTDB taxonomy): Bacteria > Vulcanimicrobiota > Vulcanimicrobiia > Vulcanimicrobiales > Vulcanimicrobiaceae > Vulcanimicrobium. The sequence goes on from JALZBE010000358.1 coordinate 1,432, forward strand.
GAGGTGTCGTACTTGGGATTCGTCCACGGTACGATGTCCGCGCTCAAGCGGATGCAGCCCCGGGACCGCGGCACGATCATCCAGATCGGTTCGGCCCTCGCGTATCGCAGCATACCGCTGCAGGCGGCGTATTGCGGAGCGAAGTCCGCAATCCGCGGCTTCACCGACTCGATCCGATGCGAATTGCACCATCACGGAAGCAACGTGCGCATCACGATGGCCGTCCTGCCCGCGGTGAACACGCCGCAGTTCACCTGGTGCCGCTCGAAGCTCGCTCGCAAAGCGCAACCGGTCCCGCCGATCTATCAGCCGGAAGTCATCGCTCGCGCCGTCGTGTGGCTCGCCGCCCATCCGCGTCGCGAATTGCGCATCGGTTGGCCGACGGTGAAAGCGCTCGCCGGTCAGATCCTCGTCCCCGGCCTGCTCGATCGTTACCTCGGGAAGACCGGCTACGAGGGACAACAGTACGACGGCGGATGGCCGGCGGACCATCCGGACAATCTCGACCGACCGCTGCCGGGCGATTGGGGGGCGCACGGTGACTTCGACGATCGCGCGACCGACGCGAGCTCCCAGCTCTGGTTGACGACCCATCGCGGCGCCTTGTTGGGCATCGCCGCCGCGTGCGCCGTCGCGGCGTTCGCCGTCGCGCCCGGGCGCGGGGCAAGCCGCTGAGCACCGTCGGGACGGCGCTGTTCGCGATACGGGGGCCGCGATGAAGCACGTTTCCGACTACGCGCTGATCGGGGACCTGCATACCGCCGCCCTGGTCGACCGCCGCGGGTCGATCGAGTGGTTCTGCGCGCCGCGATTCGACGCGAGCGCGTCGTTCGCAGCGTTGCTCGGAGACGACGACAACGGGTTTTGGCAAATCGCGCCCGTCGAGCCGATCGTGTCCGTGGAGCGGCGCTACGCCGGCGATACCCTCGTGCTCGAAACGGACTTCGCGACGCGCGGAGGGGCGGTCCGCGTGACGGACTTCATGCCGACCGGCAGGCCTCTGCGGACGATCGTCCGCATCGTCGAAGGCCTCGCCGGCGTCGTGACGTGTACCACGATGATGGCGCCGAAAATGCAGTACGGCCTCGTCGCGCCGCGGGGGCGCGGCGAATCGGACGGCTGGGCGCTGCGCGCCGCGCCGCACGGCCTGTGCTTGCATGCGTCCGTGGAGTTCGACCACGATGGAGCCCGTTCGTACGCAACCTTCGCCGTGAGCGCGGGCGCGCGCGCGACGTTCACGCTCCAAGCGTTCGACGCGCACCAGCCCGCCCCGAGCGCCGTCGATCCCATCGCCCTGCTCGCGCAGACCCGCGACTGGTGGACGGGATGGTCGGCTCGATGCGCGTACGCCGGCGAACGGCGCGACGTCGTCGTGCGGTCGGCCATCACGCTCAAGGCGCTCTCGTACGAGCCCACGGGTTCGTTCGTCGCGGCCGTGACGACCTCGCTTCCCGAGCGTATCGGCGGCTCTAAGAATTGGGATTACCGCTACTGCTGGCTGCGCGACGCGAGCTTCTCGGTGCGGGCGCTCCTTCGGCTCGGATACGCGGACGAAGCGCGCCGCTGGCGCGACTGGTTCGAAACGGTGTACGTCGGCGCCCCGGAGCACCTGCACGTCATGTACGCCGTGGACGGCGAACGCCTGCCGCAAGAGCGTACGCTGCCGTGGCTTCGCGGGTTTGCCGATTCCCGGCCCGTGCGGGTGGCAAACGACGCCCACGATCAATTCCAGCTCGGCGTCTTCGGCGACGTCCTGACCGCATTCGAGCGCATGCAGCACGCCGGCATTGTCTTCGACGCCGCGAACTGGCTCACGGTCGAGTCCCTGATGCGGCACGTCGAGCGCGTCTGGCAGACGCCGGGGAGCGGCATCTGGGAGACGCGCGACGGCGGACGACAGTACGTCGATTCGAAGGTGCTCGCGTGGGTCGCTCTCGAGCGCGGACTCGCGATCGCCGCGCGAGGCGGCTTCGCCGCCGATACCGCCCGCTGGCGCGGCCTCCAGGAACGCATGCACGCACAGGTCTGCAGCGCCGGCTACGATCCGGGGCGCAACACGTTCACGCAGTACTACGGCTCCCAAGAACTCGACGCGAGCCTGCTGCTGATGCCGCTCGTCGGTTTCTTGCCGGCGGACGACCCGCGGGTCGCCGGAACGATCGCCGCGATCGAGCGCCACCTGATGGAGGGCGATTCGGTTTACCGCTATTCGGCCGATCGCGTGCACGCCCCCGAAGGCGGGCAGCCGGATGAGGGTTCGTTCACGATGTGCGGCTTTTGGCTCGTGGAAGCGTACGCGCTCTTGGGCCGCATCGCAGACGCTCGCGCGCTCTTCGAGCGACTCGTGACGCTCGCGAACGACGTCGGGCTGTTCAGCGAGGAGTTGGATGTCGCCCGGGGGATCGCGATCGGTAACGTGCCGCAAGCCTTTTCGCACGTCGGCGCGATCCTCGCGGCGCACCGCCTGACGGAATGCGAGGCATGGTGATGAACGCCCCGGGCCTCTTGCTCTCGACCGACCACTACACCGAGGGCGTCGTGGTCGATCGGGACGGAACGATCTTCTTCTCGATGACGAGTATCGGGACGATTTCGCGATTCGCGCCGGGAGATGC
>JALZBE010000359.1 GCA_030947665.1 Vulcanimicrobiota bacterium
CGACGACCTGCATCTGCTCCGCGATATCTTCCCCGCCTATCTCGAGCGCGTCGACGATTCCCGGAGCCTTCTGACGTAGGGTCATCTGCCGCGCAGCAGAAACGCGGCGACGGCGAGTCCGAGCAGAACTACCGGGCCGGCGATGCGCTCGTGCGGACCGTACATCGCGAGCGAGAAGATTGCGCCGACCATGACGCTGCCAAGTGCTGCCGCAGCGATACGGCTGGTCTGCGGGATCATCACCAAGACCCCGGCGGTGATCTCGATGGCTCCGGTCAGGTACATAAACCAAACGGAATAGCCAAAAGACTGGAACTGCGCGATCATCATCGGCTGGGCGGCGAGCTTGGCGCCGCCGGCGCCGAGAAAGACGAAGCAGAGCAGGCCGGACACGAGCCAACCGAAGACCTGCCGAAGCAGGGTCGTCCAGTTAAGCGTTCTTGCAGTCACGAAGAGCCTTCTTTCATATGTCGCCTGCCGAGCGAGGCATGGCTCTGTCATGATAAGGCGCAAGTGCGTGGCCTCGATGAGAACGTTCTCAGCATGTTGTGCGAATTCACGGAGTGGAACCGCGCTGAGAGATTGCTGACAACGGCACCGTCTGTTCGCAGACGAGCGTGGTGTAGTTTGAATCATGGGTAGCGCTATCGCGTGGGCCGCCTCCGCAATCGTTGCCGCGTCGATGGTGGCACAAGCCCCGCCCGCCGGGGCGCCGGACGGGTATCTCGTCACATTAACCATGGAAGATGCGAGCGGACGCGCGACCGCCGAAGCGCTGCTCAGTTTCGGGAGCGAGCGCGGCGTAACGTTCGCCACGTTGCGAAATCGGGCGGGTGACTCCGCGGTGACGCAGGTCGTCGTTAAACCGAACGGTACGATCGATGCGGGTACACCGGACCCGGCGATCACATGCTACAACGTCGCGATGAGCATTCTCGCCGACGGCTCGACGACCCATTCGTCAGCGTCGTCGTTGGCGGTGGCCTTTCAGTCGTAAGTCGTGCGCGTCCCATTGCAGCTCACCACGGCGGACTTTTCCGACGGTACCCACGGCATCGTCGCCGAAGGTCGCGCCGCCGTAACGGCGGCGAACGGGCAGGCGCCGATGATCCTCGTCATCGATGGCGGGATCACGTCGCGGCAGCGCATCCTCTTGTCGGCGCGAGTTCGGCAAACGACCGTCATGTCGTCGACCGGTGACGCGCTCGCGCAGTCGACGTGTGTTGTGACACCCGTTTCGGTACGAACGCCGTCGGCGGCGTCACCGGTAAGTTAGGTGCGTGCCGGCACGGAGCACCGGTTGGCCGTCAACCTGCAGGAAGCGTTCCTGCAGCAGCCTCTGCCAGTTATCTCGAACATGGGGTTCAGCGCGACGTATCTGCCGGCCACCGCGCAGTCGTTTGTGGGCGGGGACTGGTACGACGCATTCGAGTTGCCTCATGGGCGCGTCATGTTTTCACTCGGCGACGTTGCCGGTCATGGAATCGAAGCCGCCGTGACGATGACCCGCGCGAGACAGGTCATTATCGCCGCGGCACTCCAGGACAGCGATCCGGGTTCCGTCCTGGCTCGCGCAAACGAAACGCTCATGATGCAGGATACGAGATTCGCAACCGCGATCTGCGGCTACATCGATCCGGGAACCCTCGAAGTCAGCTATGCGACCGCCGGTCATCCGCCGGCGATCTTCGTAGACAGCAGCGGAGCGGCACGCCTACTGCCGTATGACGGGCTGCCCTTGGGCGTCGAGCATGGAAGTGTATATCCAACTTTCAGATTCACGGCGGATCACGACTCGCTGCTGGTGTTGTATACCGATGGCTTGCTCGAGTACGATCACGATTTGATCGAGGGCGAGCGGCGCATGCTCGAAGCCGCCAAGAACATCGCGGCCCAACGGCTGGCCGATCCCGCGGGCGCAATTGAAGACGCGATCTTCAAAGAGCGCAAACCGCGCGACGACCTGGCGATGTTGACGATTGCGTTTCGTAATACCTCCGGTTAGCGCGTTCAGTCGAATGCACCGATCGCGTGAATGGTCGCGCCGTTTTGGCCGTCGACAACGTACACCGAGAAGTTGATTAGCGAACTGTTATAGGGAAGCAGATCGCCGGAATCGGAAGAGCCGCTGACGCCGGCTGCGCCGGCAACGCCTTGGGATGGGCGAATCGCGGTGAGAATACTCGTCGGAGCCGTGGCGGTCTGCGGCGCGAACCAGAACCCGACGCCCGGCGCATCGGTGGCGCCGATTGCGACGTCCGTCACGAGTGTGCCCGTCGCCGTGCTGGAGCTGAGCGGCGCGATGAACGTGGCCGTGCCCGCGGGCGTTTGATACATGCTCGAACCGGGTGAGAACGGTCCGAACGAAAGAACGCCGTATCCGGCCGCGTTCGCGGCGGGCGAAGCGTGGTGCACGGCGAGCGTGTAGTCGCCCGACGGCGTCGAGAACGTCGCCTCGGCGAACACCTCGCACTGAACGCCGAGCGTGGTTCCATAGCCCTTCGCTGCGGTGCCGGCGATGACGATGGTGTATTTCGTGCCGGCGGACAGCGACGGAGACGTGCAGGTGAGCGAGGCCGTCGTTCCGCCGGCCGGAAGGAGCGCAACGTTGTGCGAGCCCGCCGTGACCGATGCGTACGAGCCGACGGCGCCGTATGCAGCGGATGTGATCAGTGCCGTGCCGGTGGCGCTGTCGAGCTTGACGTCGAGGTTTCCGGCGTCGGGAGATCCGTGGACGATGCGCACCGACGCGTTGGTGCTCGAGGTGGACGACGTGACGGCGTCGGCCAGCGGGCCGCACGACGTTGCGAGGGCGGCGGATGCGAGCGCGGCGATGAGAAGCTGCGGTTGTACGGTCAATGGGGCCTCCAGGTGACGAGCGTGCTAGAAGCTTTGGCCGATGCCGAAGGAGGTGTGTGTTCCTTGGCTGCCTTTGGCGAAGTCGAGGCGCAGCGAGCGCAGGCCGAGCTGCGGGATGTCGAAGCGGACGCCGATGCCGGCGTCGCCGTGCGCGGTGAAGCGATTGAGGTCGCGCGTCGTGATCGTGCCGTCGCCGTTGCTGACGACGGACGTGCCGCCGCGGACGCGCATTGCGCCGACGTCGCCGAATGTCACCACCGAGAACTTGCGGTCCGCCGTGAGCGGGATTCGCAGCTCCGCCTGGCCGAGCGCCGTATCGGTGCCGTAAAACACGGTGGAATAGCCGCGCAGATCCTGCTCGGAGAACGTGAACAGTTTCGTCGACGGGATCGCTCCCGTCGTCATGCCGGCGCGTCCGTGGATCCCGAACGTCAGGTTCCGGCCGACGGGAAAGAAGCGCGTGGCGTCGAGCGTGATCACCGAGTAGTTCAACCGCGATCCGAAGCTGCGGCTGCTGATCTCGTCGCCGATCGAGGCACTGCCGCCGCGGCGCGGGTTGCGTACGTCGTCGCGCGTGTCGGCGCTGAGCGCGAGCACGATGCTGTTGAGCGCGTATGGCTTGGTCGAATCGATCGATGCGATCGACGGCGCGGAGACGCCCAGGGCGGTGGTTACGCTGGTGACGCCCGTGACCGTCGTCGTCGTGCTGGTGACTTGATTCACCGTGGCGGGCGAGGCGAAGTAGTATCCGTCCGGCGCGGTCGCCGACGCGGACACGCGCGAGACGTTGACGCCGGTGCTCAGCACCAACGCGTCGTTGAGCCGCCGGCCGAGCGTCGCCGACACGCCCGCGGCGCGCGACCGGTAGTTCGCATATGCGCCGGACACCGCGGTGTAGCTGGTGGCGTCGGCCGGGACGAGCGTCACGGGTATGCCTTGCGCCGACGACGCGGTGCCGCTGCTCGACGGCGCGGGCGTCGCATAGTACACGGCGTAGGCGTTGACCTGTTCCTGCGTGTACAGGCTCGCGGTGAGGCTGTATTTCTCCGAGCGTGCCGTCGCGCCGAGCCGCGGTATGGTCGCGGTGAGCTGCCCGCTCTTCACCTGCGAGCCGCGCTCGAGCTTCAGCGAGATACCGTCGCCGGTGCCGTTGACGTTGTTCTCGCTGAACGAAAGGTTGCCG
>JALZBE010000047.1:0-717 GCA_030947665.1 Vulcanimicrobiota bacterium
GCCCTGGGCGAGAAGCTGCGCGACATGCGCTGGGGCACCGGCTTGCGGCCGAAGCCGGACTACGTGGTCGTCAAAGTGCCCGTGTTCTCGTTCGCGAAGATGCGCGGCGTCGAGACGATCCTCGGGCCCGAGATGAAGTCGACCGGCGAAGTGCTTGGGATCGACGCGACCTACGCGGGCGCGCTGCGCAAAGGCTTCATCGGCGCCGGCATCCGCCTTCCGCACGAAGGCGGCCGCGTGCTGGTCTCGGTGAGCGACGAGGAGAAGACGGACGCGGTCGATCTGATGCGCCGCCTCGTCGCGCTCGGCCACACGCTCGTCGCGACGCCGGGCACGTATGAGCTGCTCGAAGAGCACGGGATCGCCGCCGAGCGCGTCAACAAGATCGGTGCAGGCGAGCCCGACGTGCTCGACGTGATCCGGCAGCGCTCCGTCGATCTCGTCATCAACGACTTCAAAGCAGGCCGCGGCCCGACCGACAACTACCGCATCCGCCGCGCCGCCGTCGAAGCGTCGATCGCGTCGGTGACGTCGCTCGACACGGCGCACGCGCTGGTCACCGCGCTCGAATCGCAGTCGGGCCCGCCGCGCTCGCTGCAAGAATATCAAGCGACACATCTCGGGTGTGCGGCGCCGTAAGACCGCCGACACGCGCCGCGGCACTGACGGCGTTCGCGGCGCTCGCGCTGAGCGGCTGCGGCGCGGGCCGCGCGATCG
>JALZBE010000047.1:727-10173 GCA_030947665.1 Vulcanimicrobiota bacterium
GCATGCAGCCGAGCGGGCTCGTGACTGCGTCGACGCGGCGGTACCGTCCGCAGCCGGCGTTCAGGTGGTGCGCGGCGTCGTTCCAACGCGCCGCGTCGTGACAACCGTGCGTTACACGCTCGTAGTGCCGGACGGCGTTCGCGCGCTCGATCGCGTCGCGTACGTGCTTCCCGGCCGCGGCGGCGATGCGAACTCCGCGGTGGCGATTGGTCTCGACGGATTCCTCGCCGCATACCTGCGCGCGGGCGGCCGGCCGTTCGCGCTCGCAGCGATCGACGCCGGTGAGTCGTACTTTCACCCGCGCACGTCGGGCGAAGATCGGTTGGCGCTCGTGACCGTCGATTTTCCGCGGGTCGTGCGCGGCGTGCTCGGCGTGGCGCGGCTGCGCGAAGCGCTGATGGGACAGTCGATGGGCGGCTACGGCGCGCTGCTCGCGGCCGAACGCGAGCCGCAGCGCTATCGCGCGGTCGCGGTCGCCGGACCGGCGATCTTCCCGTCGTACGAAGACGAGCACCGTAGCGTCGGCGACGCGTTCGACTCGGCCGCGGATTTCGCACGGTACGACGTGCTCGCGCACGCGAGCGCGCTCCACGGGCGCCCGGTGCGCATCTGGGCGGGGCAGCGCGACCCGTTCTTGCCCGGCGTGCGCTCGTTCGCGCGCGCCTGTCCGACAGCCGACGTGCACGTCGAGCGCGGTTGCCACGACGAAGGCTTCTGGCGGACGAGCGCGGCCCCACTGCTGCAGTTCATCGGCGCTCATCTCTAGCCGCGCGCAAAATGGTCGGCGCGCGGGGACGAATGCCGGGTGGCTGAAGACCCGGCGCGATCGCAAAGGCGATCAACCAAGACGTGCGGGCCGACCTGCGAAGCACCAAGCGCTGCCCCCCCGAGATCTAGGACGCGGCGGCGGGTGTCTCCGGCGCTCCGCCCGTCGCCGCCGGGACGTCCTGCTTGCCGCGGCGCTGGTCCGCCGGCTTAGAATCGGCTGCCAAGTTATATGCCGTGTTGACCAGACCGACGTGCGAAAACGCCTGCGGGAAGTTGCCGACGAGCCGTTTCCCTTCGCAGTCGTATTCCTCGGACAGCAGGCCGACGTCGTTCGCGGTGCTGATGAGCCGCTCGAACAGGGCGCGCGCGTCCTTGCGCCGCTTTTGCAGCACGTAGTTGTCGGCGAGCCAGAAGCCGCACGCGTAGAACGCTCCTTCTCCCGGCGGCAACCCGTCCGTGTCGACGTTGGGCTGGGTGTAGCGCTTGACGAACCCGTCGACGAGCAATTCGCGCTCGACGGCGGCGACGGTGCCGACGACGCGCGGGTCGGACGGCGGCAAAAATCCCACCAGCGGGATCAGCAGCGTCGCCGCGTCGATCTCCAGCGAACCGTACGACTGCGTGAACGTCTTACGCTTGGGATCGTAGCCTTTCGCGCAGACTTCCGCGTGGATCTGGTCTCGCAACGCGCGCCAGCGGTCGACCGGGCCGTCGAGCCCGAACTTCTCGATGGCGCAGATCGCGCGGTCGAGCGCGACCCACGCCAGCACCTTGGAATGCACGAACGGCCGGCACGGGCCGCGCACTTCCCACAGGCCGCGATCGGGCTCGGACCACCGCTTCTCGACGGCTTCCACCACGGCGCTCATCAGCGACCACTCGTCGACGTCGGGCGGTAGCCCCGCGCGATGCGCCTGGTACATCACGTCGGCGACTTCGCCGTAGACGTCGAGCTGCAGCTGCTCCGCAGCGGCGTTGCCGATCCGCACCGGTTTGGAGTCGGCGTAGCCGCGCAGCCACGGTGCCTCGAACTCCGGCAGCCGGCGTTCGCCGCGCAGGCCGTACAGGATTTGGATTTGGTCGGGGCTGCCGGCGACCGCGCGCAGCAGCCACCCCCGCCACGCGAACGCCTCTTCCTCATAACCCGCGTTGAGCAGCGCGACGAGCACGAACGTCGCGTCGCGCAGCCAGCAGTAGCGGTAGTCCCAGTTGCGGATCCCGCCGAAGTATTCTGGGAGCGAGGTCGTCGGCGCGGCGAGGACGGCGCCCGTGCGCGCGTCGGTGAGCGCTTTGAGCGTGAGCAGCGAGCGCATCACCATCGGGCGCCACGGCCCGTCGTAGCGGCACGTGCGCGCCCACTCGCGCCAGAACACGTCGGTGCGGCGGAGCGCCGTGACGACGTCGGACGGCCCGGGCTGCTCCTCGTACGACGGGAAGTAGGCCATCTCGAACCCGACGCGCTCGCCCGGCCCGATCCAGAACTCGGCGACCGTCGAGAGGTCCTGGCCGCGCAGCTCCACGTCGGAGTAGAGCGCGAGCGCGTCCGGCCCGGCGACCGCGACGACCGTGCCCGACGAGCGGTGGATCCACGGTACGATCTGGCCGTAGTCGAACCGGATCCGCATCTCCGAGCGCATCGCGACGCGGCCGGCCTCGCCGGTCACCAGCCGCAGGACGCGCGGCGTTTCGCTCCCGGCGAGCATCGCGTCGACCACCCGCACGCGGCCGCCGCCCTCGAGCTCGTAGACCGTCTCGAGAACCATGCTATCCTCGCGATAGGCGCGTTTGATCGAAAGCGCGTGGCCCTGGGGCGCCAGGCTCCACGTACCGTTCTCGTCGTCGCCGATCAATGCCGCGAAGCACGCTCCCGAGTCGAACCGCGGCAGGCACAGCCAGTCGATCGAGCCGTCCCGGGACACGAGCGCCGCCGTACGGGTGTCGCCGATGAGCGCGTAGTCTTCGATCGGTTTGGACATCGTCGTACGGTCATTCCCCACCAAGCCGCGATTCGTTCGGTGGCGCGAAGGAACGCCGACCGCGGCGCGTAACGTCCGACCAACTCTCGCCCCGCCTACGAGGTCGGTCCGATGCGTATTTCTCGTTCCCTTCCCGCGTTGCTCGCCGTTGCGATGCTCTGCTCGTCGTTCGCGGCGCCGCCGGCGACGGCGGCCGAAGGCCCGATCAAGATCGCGGTCATCACCGACATGGCCGGCCAGTACGCCGCGCTCGCCGGCGCGGGCGCGGTCGAAGCGACCAAGATGGCCGTCGAAGACTTTGGCGGGAAAGTCCTGGGCCGGACCGTCGAGGTTGTGGGGATCGACCACCGCAACAATCCCACCGACGCCGCGATCAAGGCGCGCGAGGCGTACGACAGCGGCGCCGAGCTCGCGCTCGACATGACGAACTCCGCCGTCGCGCTCGCCGTTGCCGGCGTCGCGAAGGACAAGAAGAAACTCGCGATCGTGACCGGCGGCGCGTCGTCGGCACTCACCGGCGCCAGCTGCAACCGCTACACGTATCACTACGCATACGACACGTACGCGCTCGCGGCGTCCACGGGCGTCAACGTCGCGTCGGCGTCGAACGGCAAAACGTGGTACGCGATCGTCCCGAACTATGCGTTCGGACAGCAGATGCTCGCCGACTTCGGCGCGGCGATCGCGCGCAAGGACGGCAAGATCGTACAGGCCGACTTGTATCCGTTCGGTTCGACGACCGACTTCTCGTCGTATCTGCTCAAGGCCAAGAACTCCGGCGCGCAGGTGCTCGGTCTGTTCAACGCCGGCACCGACACGGTCAACTCGATGAAGCAAGTAAAATCGTTCGGCATCGACAAGACGATGAAGGTCGCGGTCGGCCTGCTGTTCCTCAGCGACGTCGACGCGCTGCCCGACGTGTTCGCCGGCTCGCGCATCACCACGTCGTGGTACTGGAACGAAGACGCCGCCGCGCGCAAGTGGGCCGACAAGTATGCGAAGCGGATGCACGGCTTGCGTCCGACCGACATCCAGGCGTCGGACTACTCGGCCACCACGCAGTGGCTGAATGCGGTCAAAGCCGTAGGCACGGTCGAGGGCGACAAGGTGCAAGGCTATCTCGACAACCGGCAGTTCAGCGACTTCTATGCCAAGGGCGGCGAGTGGCGTGGTCGCGACCACCGCGTGATCCACGAGATGTACGTGGTCGACGTGCTGCCCAAGGAGCAAGTGAAGGAGCCGCACGCGTGGTTCAAGATCGTGCAGACGATCCCGCCGGGCCGCGCGTTCCGCCCCGAGTCCGCGTCGGTGTGCAAGAAGGACTGGTAGCCTGAGCGCGGACTACCTCCTCACCCAGGCGTTCAACGGCCTCGTCAACGGGGCGTATTTCGCCCTGTTGGCACTCGGGCTGAGCGTCATCTTCGGGATGCTGCGCATCGTGAACTTCGCGCACGGCGCGATGTTCATGCTCGGCGCGTTCGTGGCGTACTACGGCGCGGCGTACGTGCACCTGCCGTTCTTTGCGGCGCTCGTCGTCGCGCCGCTCGTCGTCGGGCTGTTCGGGCTGCTGGTCGAGGTCCTGTTCCTGCGCCGCCTGTACGCGCTCGACCCGCTCTACGGGCTGCTGTTCACGTTCGCGCTGGTGCTGATCATCGAGGACGCGATGCGGCTCGCCGCAGGCGCGGTCGGCTCGCCGTACGCGGCACCGGAGGCGTTGTCCGGCGCGACGAACCTCGTCTTCGCGCTCTTCCCCACCTACCGGCTGTTCGTGATCGGCGTGGCGATCGTCGTGTCGGCGGCCGTGTGGTTCGTGCTCGAGCGCACGTCCGTCGGCGCGCGCATCCGCGCCGCGACCGAGGCGCCCGTGCTCGTGCGCGCGCTCGGCATCGACACGCAGCGCCTGGTGTCCATCACGTTCGCGGCCGGCGTCGCGCTCGCGGCGCTCGGCGGCGTCCTGGCGGCGCCGAACCAGAACGTCGAGCCGACGATGGGCGACAAGATCATCATCAACACGTTCGCCATCGTCGTGATCGGCGGGCTCGGCTCGATCGGCGGCTCGGTGCTGACCGGCTTCGCGCTGGGGCTGCTGCAGACGCTCGGCGCCGTGATCTTCCCCGCGTTCAACGACACGCTGATCTTCATGCTGATGATCGTCGTCCTGCTGGTGCGCCCGAGCGGTCTGTTCGGCAGCCCGGCGTCGGCAAAATGACGACGGCGCTACTTGGGACGCGCCGCGGCGCCATCGTCGCGGCGGTCATCTTGCTGATCGCGCTGGTGCTGCCGCTGGTCGTCTACCCCGTGCTGGCGATCGACATCGTCGCATACGCATTATTCGCCGTCGCGTTCGACCTGCTGCTGGGGTTCACGGGGCTGCTGTCGTTCGGGCACGCGATGTTCTGGGGCGGCGCGGCGTACGTGTCGACGATCCTGATCGCGAAGGCGAACGTGCCGTTCCCGCTCGCCGCGCTGGCCGCGGTCGCGTACGCGGCGATCCTCGCGCTGATCGTCGGCGCGATCGCGATCCGCCGCCAAGGCATCTACTTCGCGATGATCACGCTGGCGCTCGCGCAGCTGCAGTATTTCTTTGCCTATCAACTCGGGTTCTGGACCGGCGGCGAGAACGGCGTGCAACTCAGCGGCCGGGGGACGCTGTTCGGCCTAGGCCTAGAGAACGATGTCGGGTTTTATTACGGTGTGCTTGCCATCGCGGTGCTCGGCACGTATCTCGTGGTGCGCGTCGTGCGTTCGCCCTTCGGCGCCGTGCTCGGCGCGATGCGCGAGAACGAACAGCGCGCGATCGCGCTCGGTTTCCGCGTCGACCGCTACAAGCTCGTCGCGTTCGTGCTGTCGGGAACGCTCGCCGGCGTCGCGGGCGTGCTGTTCGCCGTCGGCAACCGGCTCTCAGGGCTCGACGGGGTTGATTGGCATACCAGCGGCATGGTTGTCATGATGTCGATCCTGGGCGGGATCGGGACGGTCTTCGGGCCGATCGTCGGCGCCGGGATCTTCGAGTCGCTCGATCACTTTCTGCCGAGCGTCCACCTCAAAGTGTTCGGTTTGACACTCGCGATCGGCGACAAGACGAACATCGTGATGGGCTCGATCTTCGCGCTGTGCGTGTTGCTGTTCCGGCGCGGGATCGTCGGCGAGCTGCTGGCGCTGCGCACGAAGCGCGCGAAGCCTTAGCGCGGCAGGCGGCGACGTGTTCGTCACCGCGTTCCGACGCCGGCGCGGCGCGAAGACCGACGACGCGTTCCCGTGGACCGTCCCCGCGCTGCGTGCGCTGAAAGAGCTGCGGTTCGACGCGCCGGTGACGTTTCTGATGGGCGAGAACGGGTGCGGGAAGTCGACATTGCTCGAAGCGCTGGCCGTCGCGACGGAGGCGGCCGCCGCCGGCGCGGAGGAGGTCGATGCGACGCTCGCGGGGCCGCGGCGACTGGCCGCCGCGTTCAAGGCGGACGAACGCGGCCGGCCGCTCGCGCGTGCGTTCTTCCGCGCGGAGGACGCGTTCGGGTTCACCAAACGCATCGAGCGCGAGATGGAGGCGATTCAGGCCGAAGCCGACGCCATGCTGCGCGACCCGAAAGCGAGCCCGGAGCGCCGGCAGTTGGGCGCGGGCTACGTGCTCAGCACGAAGCACATGCTCGCGAGCAAGTACGGCGCCGACCCGCACGCGCGCTCCCACGGCGAGACGTTTCTGGGCATCGTGCGCGCGCAGCTTCTTCCGAGAGGCCTCTACCTGCTCGACGAGCCCGAGACGCCGTTATCGCCGACGCGCGTGCTCACGCTGCTGACGATCCTCTTCGACTCGGTGAAAGCGGGATCGCAGTTCATCATCGCGACCCACTCGCCCATCCTCGCAGCATTTCCCGGCGCGTCGATCCGCGTCTTCGACGGCGACCGCATCACGGAGACACCGTACGAAGAGCTCGAGCACGTGCGCATCACGCGCGACTTCCTCAATGCCCCCGGCCGGTATCTGCGCTATCTGATCCGCCCAGCGGAAGATACGGAGTGAGACCCGCCCTTCGCGCGATACGTTAGACGCTGAACGGCCGCATCGTTCGACCGCAATGCTCGCTGGACGAGTACCTGAATGCGCGCACTCACCGCGAAATCAAGGACGGTATCGCTGTCATCGCCGAAAGTGACCTCGATGGCGGGGATGCCGTCGACGATGACCCGGCGACCGGGGGCCGGGGAATATGTCTGCGTGATTTCCACTGCTCGTTCACCCATCGTGCATTCCATTATAGCGTATGGACCGTGACGACGACATACCCTCTTAGCCAGGACACCTTGACTCGAATCCATCGGCCGCCGCGAATCTTACCCTGAAAGTTGATTCCAGCGGAGCGGTTCGCGGTATGTCCGATGTCTTTGGAGCGTGGCACGCCTCGGAGAATCACCCGTAAAACGGCCGGAGATGGGATCGAATCGTCCAAAGCAGCCTCGTCCGCGTGTCGGGAGACTCGCATGATACCGAGATCGATCGCCGCCCAAATGAGATCGAGCTCCCATGAGATAATCGCCGTTGTCGTCAAGTCGAATGCATCCGCAAGGCAGGCGACCTCCCGGGGATCCGTACATGGCATCGTCCCAGCGGGGCACGGCGTGCCGAGCTATCGCCCAACTCGAAGCGGTATCGTGACGCCCCGAACCGCCCGTCATCCAATCCCTCATTACGGCCCTGCGGCAAGCGCCGCGGCGGTTGGGTTTATTTCGTTCCGTCCTGGGGCCAGAAGCCGAAGATCGCGCGGCCCGGTTAGAAGTCCCAGAAGCGTGTTGCGTGTCGCCGACGCCGTAGACGACGGCATACGGAACGTCGCGGGCGATGATCGCTCGTACTAGGCGCGCGAAGTCGCGTTGAGACATCCAGGTCGCCGCGTAGCGGGCGAATTTCTGCTCATCGGTCAGCGGCAGGCGGCCAGAGCTTTGTGCCACGCTCGGATCGCGCGGGTCGTCATGCGGCATGATCGAGCTGATGCGTTCGAACCGTCCTCGGTTGCCGCCGACGGGCGCCGCATCAACTGTCGTCGCGTCTTCGCGGATGACTTGGCCTTCCGTCGACCGCGAACTACGGCTTTCTGAACCGCGAGGGTGGGTGCCACCCCCCCACTCGATCTGGCGCTGCGCGCGGCCCGAAGGCAGAACCGGACCCATCCGCGGTTAGGTCCCCTCGAACCGACCCAACATTAGTTGATATTCCGTATCTTCCGTGCCACCAAGCCGAGCCACAAAGCCGTGTCTGAGGCCAATTAAAAGAGCATATTGCCCACGTCGGCCGTCGGTGAACGCTCGGAAACTTCGTCGTCATGTACCGTCGCTGTCGTCGTGCGATCCTTCGGCAGTCGAGGATGAGCGCTCGCGCGACGCCAGCGCGGTCGAGATCCGGCCTACCTACCCCGATTAAGGCGCCAAATTGGGCGCCTCCGGGGACAGTGCCACCCCCTAGAGAGCCGCGGTAACGGTACGCGACCGAACATAACCGACGTACCGGCGGCTTCAATAACGAAAAAAGACCGTTGGAGACCGGCCCAATTGTTCGGTGCGGTCCGCCGCTACCGGCGAGGGAGAAATGGCCAAAGTGCCTTTCGAAAACGTATAAATTGGTATCAGGGGCGCACGGAGAAACAGGATCCGGAGTTGCATTGAGCCGCAACGTCTCCGCCGTCGTGCGATCCTTCGGCGGTCGAGGATGAGCGACCGCGCGACGGCGGCGGAGTCGAGATCCGTGCGAAATGCCCCAATTACGATGTCCGAACCTCTTAGCGTACCCGACCGTCGCACTTCCTCCCACTTTATGCGGCAGCTTACGAGTCAAATACGGCTATAACATAACCACATAAACTACCTCCAATTATGCCAACTTTACGCGTGTATTGCCGTTAGTAACCGGTGCAAACGACATTGTGCCATCGGTCGTATTGTCGAATAGATCGGTACCGGAGGTATTTTATAAACCATGCTTTCCCCTTTTGAGGAGTGAGCAACGACGAGGCGATTGACATAATGGCACCTTTCTGATACGCTTCCCCCTAATATCATGATCGACGACGAACTCGGAGCTATCCAAGCTGCACTAGAGATCCTAGAGCCTCTTGATGGGTCCGGCCGTGCGCGGGCGGTCTCGTACCTGTCTGAGCGTCTACTCAGCCGCTCATTGACGACCGAGCGACCGGCGGCACCACGAGCTGCCGGCAACCGCAAGACTCGCAAGAAGCGGCCAGCCACCTCGCCCGGAACACCGGATGGACGCCCCGATAGCGGACCGGATATCGCAAAACTCGTGAATCGACTGAAGAATCTCGCAAACTTCTCGGCAATAGAAATCGAAGTCCTAGATCAGTCCGACCTGTTACGCCGGATCCTCGTTGCGCTCGCAATTTATCGTCAGCAAAACGGCGACGGTGGTGGCATGACGTCCGGCGACATCGTTAAGTTTTACAGCCAACTCGGCATAAAACTCGGCATGCCCAATGTCTCTACGGCGTTATCCGGTCGTGCTAAGCGATTTGTAATTACCGATGGGGTCCGAACGCGTGGCGCAATCATGCGCTACCGACTGTCACACCACGGTATGAAAGAAGTATCCCAGTATGGTATTGAAGCAAACAGTGTCGGAAAGCCATAGAACCCAGTTCTTTCAAAACCTAATCGCAAACGGGGAACAACGAGTCGACCAGTTCTCCGCAGCTGTGT
>JALZBE010000360.1 GCA_030947665.1 Vulcanimicrobiota bacterium
CCTAGTGGCTCCTAGCTAGGCAAGCAAGGAAGCGAGCGTTCGCGGACATTTCAACCACGCCGCCGACCGTTCCCGGGGTGTAGGCGACACCGCTCGCGCGAGGTCGCAGAAACGGTCGGCGGCATGCATCCGCGACCGGAGGTCGCGGCGGACATCGAGGGGTGTGGACCTCGAAGCGGTTCGCAGCAACCTGCACGAGCACGGACGTCTCGTGATCGTGCGGTGTTCAACGTTGGCTCGTCTAGCGGGTCATCTGACTCCGAGCCGCCGCTATGCGCCCGAGGTCGACCCGATTGTTCACCCCAAAAGCTGCGAGCAAGTCCGCTACGATGTTGCGCGCGCGAAAAAATGAGATACCGCGTGCTGCTGCGATCTGCTTGTTCGTCATCCCCAGCGCGACGAGTCGCAGGACATCGGCCTGCGCAGCGGTCAGGCGAATCTCGAATTTCTGCTGCGCGAAACGATCCTTCACCCAGTAGGATGCGCTCGCATCGCGCAACGCATCGTCCGCGAATGCGCGGTACTGCGCATCGTCGGTAAGGCCCGCGAGACGGTACGCTACGATACTGGCGCTGCGCCCGAAGCCCAGCGCCCGAAAACGCCGGAACGCTGAAGCGTATCGCCGTTGCGCACGGGTGCGTTCGCCGTGCGCGTCGTACAGCATCGCCTCGATGAAATCGCGATACGCCTCGAGCTTCGGCTCGTCGGGATCCTCCTTCAGAAGCGGCACCTGAACCTCGACGTAGTATGTTAACAGCGCCTCGGTATCGTCCGGCGCAGAAGTCTGCACGGTTTCTTCTGCGAGCGTCAGCGGCAGCGACCGCTCTTCCCGCAATGCGTCCTCACGCCCAAGGGATTCATATCGCTCTCGCGCCTTGTCGACGAAGTACGCGTGCGCGCCAGCCTCGCCATAGCGACCGAATAGCGCGGCAAGCCGGCACCACGCGACGATGCGACAAGAAGGGGACGGTGCGCTGTCCTCCGCTTGCGATGCCCAGTGGCGGGCGTCGTCCATCGTACCAAGCATCTCGGTGATGTACGACGCCGCAATCATCAACCAGAAACGCGGCAGCGCGAGACCGGTAACACCCCAGTCGAAGCGCGCTATTCTCTCACAGATCGGTTTCCACAAATGGAGGCGAGGTAGTTCCGCGCAAAGTAGAGCGTATCCGTAGAGCGCGTACGCTTCGACGTAGCGGTCATAGTGCCGGCAGCCCTCAATGTGTTGCAGCGCCCCTTCGAAGCGGTCCGCGGCAGTCGCATATTCTCCTTGCCCCCACGCCACCCACGCCGTGTACAGCACTGCGCGGGCGTAGACGATGTCGGCCCCTTTCGGTACGGACTGGAGCACTGCAAGAGCTTGGGCATACTGCCGCTTGCGATAACGAGCGATGCCGAGATTGACGGCGATATCAGCTCGAATGGTTGGATGCGCCGTTCCCGCGGCGCCGTGCGCATCCCGCAAAATCTCCAATCCACGATCCAGGTGACCCAGCTTGACGTACGCCGCGCCGGTGAGCATCTTTGCAACGAGGTACTCGTCGCCGGCGCCTTCCACGAGCCGTAGGCGGCGCAATACATCGAGCGCGCTATCCGCGCGGTTGAGCGGCATCAGTGCACGGGCACGTAACAGCTCCACCTCCACCTCGTCTTGCCCGTTCCGAGCGCGATATTCATCGCAGAAAGCGATACAACGCTCGAAGTCGCCGCGGAGGTATGCATCCCGCACTGTAGAGACCGTAACGCGTTGGCTGATGTCCTTGCGGACCGGCATTCCGAACCTCCACACCGGAGAGGCGCGCGGCGGACGCCGAAACGTCCGCCGCGGTTTTATGCCGGTGGTTTTCTCCGCGAGGGGCTACGATCCGCTCAGCCGCCTCCAGACGGCATGATGGCGTCCGATGACGTCGGGCTGCCGTTGAGTGGTGCGACTGACGACCCAGTCGCGACGCCGGCGCCGAGCAGCGCGATTAGCGCTGCGATCGTGATAACTATCTGACCCATAGGTTCGCTCAACCTCCCGTAGCGTGGTGCGATGACCCGGTCCGGCGACCCGGGTCAGCACCCGTCGGCGATGCCGAAGGATGAGCCCTGAACACCGAATGACCCGGTTCAGGAGGCTTGGGCGGCGGGATCACGCGTCCTCGCTGTCCGGACGATACCGCTAGGCAGTTGAACACGGCGCGAATTGATCGCGCGCACGCGCGCCGGTGCCTAGGCTTTCATGACTTCCCGTCCCAAGGTTTCGAAAAGCAGGGTGAGGGCGCGCTCGCGACGCTCTTCGCAGTCAGCAGCGAACTGAGTCGGGAGGTTCGAGGGTCATGCATGCGACGCGTAATTCTCAGAGCAAACTTGAACGGTAATGGCGTCCTCCCGCGGTGGCGCAGCTGCGATCGTGTCCGTGCCCATCATCGTGTGCGAGTGTTCGCGTAGCAACGACGACGGTGCGCGTGCAAGGCGTCCGTCGAACGACGATGTGAGCCATCCTAAAACCGATCGAGGCTTAGCGCTTTGACGAACGTTCAACGGCGGTCCGCTATCGTGTTCTCAAAGGGATTACATTGAAGTGACCCGGCGAAATTAGAATGAAGAATGTCAGTTGCATAGCTTGCTCGTCACTCTTGCGAGTGCTATAATTTAGCTACGCGCACCCGCGCACACGATATAGCGACTCGGCCGGTGCGACTAACACCGACCGAGTCCGTCACCCGATGGAGTCAACCCACCGAATGACAAACGCTCGATTCGACGCGCTCGCGTCGAAAACCCCGGCACGCCGCGGCGGTCATCGCCGGGACACGAACCGCGACGGCATCGCCTTCCACATCGTCCGCGTGATCTGGCTCACCGCACAATTCGCCCGCCGCGAGTCGGTGACCATCGCGAACTACCGGCGCCGATTCGGCGTCTCGCTGCGATCGTTCCACCGCGACCTCTCATTGCTTCGGCAAGCGGGATTTTACCTCGAGACGAGAGGCACCGGCGATTATCGCATGGTTTGCTTCGTGCTCGACTCGGACGGGGTGTAGCATGAACGTCGTGCCGTTCAAGGCGCCCGACACGTTCGCACGGTTCGGCATCGACTGGAGGCGAGACGCGACGAGCGAGAGCGAGCGATCGTTACGCGAGGCGTACCTGACCTACGAGACGTCTTGCGGGCCCAACGGTCTGGTGTCGGTCATCCTCTTGGCGATCGTGTCCCGGCGCCAAGGAGCAATCGCCGAGGATCTCCGATCCGCCGCGGACTTCGCCGAGATCATCTTGGCGATGAAGCTCGGGAAGCACCAGGACGACGCTCTGCAGGCAGCCCACGCATATCTCGCGCACGGCGGCCCGGTTTGGTTGTAGTCCGGAACTCTCAGCGCTAGGGCGTGGACCCGGGTTCTCGGCATCACTCGCCGAAAACGCACATCCAGGTGATGAACGGATTTTCGAAGATGCACATCGTCGGCACGGCCGGACACGTCGACCACGGCAAGTCGTCGCTGGTGCGTGCGCTGACCGGGACCGATCCCGATCGCTGGATAGAAGAGCGGCTGCGCGGCATGACGCTGGATCTAGGATTTGCGCACTTGCACTTCGACGACGGCGTCGAGGCCGGCATCGTCGACGTGCCGGGGCACGAGCGCTTCCTGCACAACATGGTCGCGGGCGCTGCGGGGATGGACGTTTTGCTGCTCGTTGTCGCCGCGAACGAAGGGGTGCGCCCGCAGACCGTGGAGCATCTCGCGATCCTGGACTTCCTCAACGTGCGCCGCGCGATCGTCGTGCTCACCAAACGCGACCTCGTCCATGCCGAAACACTCGCCGAAGCCGAGCGCGCGGTTCGCGACGCGACGCACGGCACGGTCGCGCAGGATGCGCCGGCGCTCGCAGTGTCGACCGTCACCGGCGAAGGGCTCGACGCGCTGCGCGAAGCGATCCACGCCGCGCTCGTCGCGCTGCCGTCGCGGCCCGCCGACGCGCCTGCGTTCTTGCCGGTCGATCGCGTCTTTGCGCTGCCGGGGCATGGAACGATCGTCACCGGC
>JALZBE010000048.1 GCA_030947665.1 Vulcanimicrobiota bacterium
CGCAGGGACCGTACCGCATCGCGAACGTGGCGACCGACGGACTCGTCGTGTACACGAACAACGTCCCAAGCGGCGCGTTTCGCGGCTTCGGCTCGCCGCAGGCGCACTGGGCGGCGGAGTCGATGATCGCGCGGATCGCGCACGCGCTGGAGATCGATCCCGCCGACATTCGGCGCAAGAACCTGTATCGCGAAGGCGACACCGAGGCGACCGGCAACGTGCTGCCGGCCGGCGTGAGCGCCGTCGCGGTGCTGGAGCGCTGCGTTGCCGAGGCGAGCACGCGCTTCACGCCGCGCGCGCAGCGCGATCTCACCGGCACGCTGCGGCGCGGTGTCGGGATCGCGAGCGGCATCAAGAACGTCGGCTACTCGTTCGGTTTCCCGGAGCAGTCGACGGCGACCGTCGAGCTGTTCGCGGCGTCCGGCAGCGTGCGGGCGGTCGTGCGCAGCGGCGCCGCCGACGTCGGGCAAGGCGTGCACCTGATCCTGCGCCAAATCGCCGCGGAGGCTCTGGCGCTGCCGCTCGACGCCGTCTCGCTGGTGAGCGACGACTCCGCATACACGCCGAATGCGGGCTCCGCGTCGGCGTCGCGCATGACGCTCATGGCCGGCCGCGCCGTACACGATGCGGCGGTAGCGGCGCGTGCTGCGGGCGAGCGCGGCGACGCGCCGGAAGCGACGGTGCAATACCGTGCGCCCGCGACGACGCCGCTCGATCTCGAAACCGGCGCGGGGACGCCAAACTACTGCTACGGCTACGCCGCGCAAGCGGTCGAAGTGGAGGTCGACGTCGCGACGGGCGTGACGCGCGTGCTGCGCATCGTGAGCGTGCACGACGTTGGGCGCGCGATCAACCGCCAGCAGGTCGAAGGCCAGATCGAAGGCTGCCTCGCGCAAGCGCTCGGCTACGCGCTGACGGAAAACTTCATCGTGCGCGAAGGCAAGGTCGTCACGCCGTACTTCAGCACGTACCTGCTCCCGACGACGCTCGACATGCCGACGGAGATCACGCCGGTGATTCTGGAGCTCGCCGACCCGAACGGCCCGTACGGCGCGCGCGGGATGGCAGAGATGCCGCTCGTCCCGTTCGCACCCGCCGTCGCGGCCGCGATCTACGACGCGACGGGCGCGTGGCTGAACGATCTCCCGATGACGCCGGAACGCATCCTCGCCGCGATCACCGCCGCCCGCGAACGCACCACGGCGACCGCAGAGTCGCTTGTCGCGGCGCCGCTCGCGTGATCGGTGTTACAGCGGCGCGCCCGAGTTGCGCAGCCTGATGAGCTCGTCGACCGACAGGTTCGTGTAGCCCCGCGATTTGAGGCGCTCGACGAATCCGGCCGACACCCCGGTGCTCGCCAGACGCACCGCCTGCTGCGGCGAGATGCTCTGCACACCGGCTCGCTGCAGCGCCCTGATGAATCCCGGGGTGGCACCGGTATCGATCAGCCGCTGCACTTCGGGAGCGGAGTCGAGATGATATCCGAGCGCATCATATGCAGCGAGGTACCGCGGCGTGACGCCGTGGTCGAGCAGACGCACGACGTCGTCGACCGACGCATGCGGGATCGACGGATGGAGCCGGTCGAGAAACGCGAGCGTCGTACCGCCGACCGCGAGCGCAGCGGACTGGCTCACCGTGGGCCGGCCGAAACCGTGCGACGCGAGCGCATCGTCGAACGACGCGTTCGGCGCGTACGTGAGCTCGCCCGAGCCTGATCCCGCGCCGGCCGTTCCCGTCAAGGTGAACGCGCCGGGCTCGCGCCGGATCTCGAACGTCACCGGGCCGGCCGGGCCGTTCAGGCGATCCGCGTCGATGCCGGCGTCGGCGAGCGCGACGGCGTTGTCCCACGACGCGCGCCCGTACGCAATGTGCAGCTGCACCCGCGCCGGATCCGGCGGAACCATTGGGGCGATGGACCACTGGCCCTGCGAGCCGGCGCCTGACGCGCTCGCGAACCCGACGGCCGTGGTGATGAACGCGGCGAACGCCGCGGCTGCGAAATGTTTCATGCGACAACGAGCTCCCGTCTCTCAGCAGTGCCGGTATCGGAGAAATACCGGTCGAGCATGAATTCAGGTGGTGCCGCCGTCGCGAGCCGGTGGAGGTACATCATGACCCCGGCGCTGCCGACGGCGTAATCACAGCTGATCTTATTCTGCTCCGAGCCCGGGAACGTCAGTCCCTCCTCGCGTTCGATCGCGTACATGAGAATTCCATTGAAATTCGTCCGCGCGCCGGCGAGGTAATGCTCGTCCCCGGTGAAGCCGTAGGCATCGAGGTTGAACCCGCCCAGCCCGCTGAGCCCCAACAGCTTGTTCGGAGACATGGTGTACGCCCGGTCGGTCGCGACCCGGATCCGGTCGATCACGGGGTCGAGCTCCGTCATCCCGGCGAGGTAGCGGTAACGGAGCGCGACCGTGCCGATGCCGGCGCTGCCGAAGCTCCAGTACGGCGACACGATCCCGCGGTCGACCGACGTGTACGGCCATTCCATCCCGCCGTACTCGGACGGTACGCCTTGCGCCACGTCGTAGCGAAGCGCACGGCGCCCCTGCTCGACATAGGCTTCGTCACCGGTCGCCAGTCCAAGGTACAGAAGGAACAGGGCGATGCCGGCGGCGCCCCACGTTAGCCCGTACAGGATGCCGTTGTTGACCCAGTACCGGTTACCGTTCTCGTCCGTCTCGCCGCGCGCGAGAATCTGATCGGCTGCGGCGCGCGCGTTTGCGAGGTGCCGCTCGTCGTGCAGCGCGAGAAAGAACGCGAGCTCCGTCAGACCGTATCCCGCCAGCCCGTGGAAGAGCTCGACCGCATCCGACTTGAGCGGATGGTGCTCGGCGGCGGCGAGCAGCGCTCGCGCGTCGTCGGTGCGCCCGACGTTCAGCAGCGCCCACGCGATCCCCGACCGTCCGAGCGCCAGCCCCGGCGGGAGTTCGGCGTTGGGTTGCGCGTGCGCCAGAGTCCAGTCGACGTAGACGTCGGGGACCTTCTCGCCGACGTATGCGAGCGCGTTGAGGATGCCGGCCGAGCCGTAGAACAGCCCGACGGGATTCGAGCTGTAGATGCGAAAATCGCACGGAAAGAGACGCACGTCGTCGCGGGGCGTCGCATGCGCGTGGATATACGCCGCGGCCCGGCGCGTCAGCGCGCCGAGATCGGCGTCGGCCTGGACCGCGGTTGCCGGCTCGGCGATCGCCGGCGTCGTGCGTAATACCGCGGCGAACGCCTCCGGCGTCGGACGCGCCGCGGGCGCTTCGACGAGCGCCGCCTCCACGAGGCGCGTCACGTCCGCGGGCATCCGCGCGTCGGCGAAGACGCGGCGCACGATGCGCGCCGTCGCGGCGCGTTCGAACTGCAAGAAATGCGTGATGCGAAAGACGAACGAGACCATCAGCGCTGCGAGCGAATAATAATCGTCCTCGCGCGTGGGCACCGCCATGACCACGCCGTCACGCTGCGGCGAGACGAAGCCTGGCGTCGCGAGGTTCGCGGGAGCGTCGACGCCCGGTTCGTACGCACCCTCGTGGTCGATCAGCCAGACCCGGCGCCGCGGGACGTCGACCAGCACGTTGTGCGGGGAGACGTCGGCAAGCACGATGCCTTTGGCATGAACGGCGGTCAGCGCGTCGCAGACCTGCGTGAACACCCAGCGGAAGAGATCGTACGCCGCGGTGTAGTCGGCGTCGGTGGGCCGCGTGTTCAGCAGGACCATCGTCTGCACGGAGAGCGTCCAGAGCGTGACCGCCTCGACGTACTCCTCCACGATGTAGAAGTGCTCCCAGTCCTGGAACGTGTCGTAGAGCTGCGGCGAGATGCCCAAGTCGCCGACGAGCGCGAGCAATCGCGCTTCCTTCTTGAGAATCGAGATGGCGTCGTCGGTCTCGGACACGCGCGACACGAGCGGCCGCGCTTCTTTGATGACGACGCGCCGGTTCTCGTGCCGGTCCGTCGCGACGTAGACCCCGCCGGAATTCGAGTACGCGAGCACGCCTTCGATGTAATAGCGCCCGTTCTTGAGCGTGCGGCTCTCCTGACCGTCGTCGCTCGGCGCGACGGCGTGTTCCCCCTCGAACGGGTCGACGGCCCAGCTCGGCTGCACGTATTGCGGGGTGCGCTTGTCGTAGACGGGGTTACCGTCCGGATCGACGATCATCTGCCGCGCGACGCCGTCCGCGCCGCGCACGGGCCGCGACACGATCCCTCCGTAGCGGTAGAAGAGCACTCCGCTGTCGGCGTACCGGCGGTCGGAAAGGATGTAGGGGCCGCGCAGGTCGTGCGTGACGGCGTGCAGGCGCCGCATCAGCTCCTTGAACTGCTCGGCGTCGTGCGGATAGACCGTGATGAATTTTCCGCTGCCGCCGCGAAAGCTGTTCTTCCCGTTGAGCGCGGAGAGGAGCCGCTTGTCGGCCGCGCACTTGAAGTTGACGCCGACGTCGACGAAAACGGGGAGCACGCGCCGCAGGGTTTCCAGTGCGGTGCTCGTCGTCGCGGACACATGGATCTTCCAGCCTTGCGCGGCGAGGGACGCGGTCGGGTGGACGCAGTGGAACCACACGTCATTGCGGTGATAGCCCCAATCCGCGCCGAGCGTCCCTTTGATGTAGCCGATGAAATCGTTCTCATTGGCTTGGTAGCGGCTCAGCGGTTCGAAGAACTCGCGGCCCGAGATGAGATCCCACACTCCAGGTCTGGTCGGCACGGCGTCACCCTTCGTTGTCGAGGTCGTGGAGAGATGTGATGGATGCGAGCATTCGAGGAGCGGCGGTCAGGCGATGGCGGCGTCGCGCTCGGCGTCGATGCCGAGCAGCGCTCGATAGTTCGGGCAGCTGCGGATCAGGTCGTCGTGCGAACCGTGCGCGACGATTCGCCCGTCGTGCATGACGACAGCGGCGTCCAGCGCGGCCACGGAAGCGACGCGATGCGTCACGACGATGAGCGTCTTGTCACGCATGCGCTCGCGCGCGAGCGCGATCAGGTGGCGCTCGCTCTCGATGTCCAGCGCGCTCGTCGCCTCGTCGAGCACGAGGATCGACGGGTTGCGCAGCAGCGCGCGGCCGAGGCACACGCGCTGGCGCTCGCCGCCGGAAAGCCGGTGGCCGCGCACGCCGATCGTCCGCGTGCCGTCCATCCGCGCCTCGATCTGGTCGAGCTCTAAAGCACGAATCATCGCGTCCGCTTCGGCATCGCCGGCGGCCGTGCCGTACAACACGTTCGCCCGTAGCGTCTCGTCGAACAAGTGGTCGTCCTGGGCGACGAAGGCGACCGCCGAGCGCAGCGGGTCGATGCCGAAACGCTCGATCGGCGTCGAGCCGATCGTGACGCGACCGCGCGCCGGCGGGTACAGCCGGCTGAGCACCATGACCAGCGAGCTCTTGCCGCACCCGCTCGGGCCGACGATCGCGACGTGCGCGCCGGATGGGATTCGCAGATCGGCGTCCGACACGACGTCGCGCCCGTTGCGCGCGACCGCGACGCCGTCGAAGACGATCTCGCCGCGCGGTGCCTCGGCGCCGCCGCCGGACTCCGCGGGGATGTCGAGGATCGTGAACACGCGCTGCAGGATCGCATACAGCACCGCGATTTGCGATTGCGCCCCCCAGAGCGTCGACGCGGGGCTGTACAGTCGCATCTGATACGTCAGCGCCGCGACGAGCATGCCGACCGACACGTGCTTCGTGGCGACCAGGTACGCGCCCAGGCTCAGCGTCGCGACCGGACCGGCGGCGGTCAAGATGCTCGACAGCACGGAGTACGACCCGCCGATGATCGCGGACCGCGTGTTGATGCGTACGATCTCATCCGCCGCACGCGCGTAGCGGCGTTCTTCGGCCTCGGCCGTCGCGGAACGCTTCACCACCGAGAGCGCCGCCGGCGACATCGTGTCGATGCCGCGCGCCTCGAGCCGATCGCGTGCTTCGCTGAGCTGCTTGCGGAGCCGCGCGAACGTCTTCGCCGCCGGCTTCGACGGAATCCACATCAAGCCGACCGCGGCCAGCGACAGTGCGGCGATCCGCCACTCGATCGCGAACAGGACCGCAAGTGTGAGGCAGAACTGCAAGAACGCCGACACCAGCGGAAAGAACGAGGCCTGCAGCGTTTGGCTCACCGAGTCGATGTCGGCACCAAGCCGGTTTCCCAACTCGCCGACCGACACGGCGGAGGCGCTCTCGAACTCTCCGCGGTACAGCGCGCGCGCCATGCGCACGCGCAGGTCGCGCGCAAACCCTTCGCGCAGCTTCGTCGTGACGTACGCGTAGCCAAGGTTGCCGACCGCGGCGAGCACGACCGCAGTCGCGTACAGTACCAGCGAGCGCTGTACCGCGCCGCGGTCGCCGTGCACCAGCGCATCGACGATACGGCCGGTGACCCATGCCGGCAGCAAGCCCGCGGCCGTGATCGCGATGATGATCGCAAACGCGGGCACGCCCTTGAGCGCATACGGTCTGCATAGCGCAAGCATCCGCGAGAGATCGCGGTTCTTCAGAGCCATGCCGAACGCTTGCGCCCGGGGCGCAGCGCGATCCCTCTCGGCGGCAATAGACTGCGCGATACCGGCAACATGGGACCGCCGGCACGAGGTCATGCGTTGCGCGATTTGTGTTGCGCAGCGAGCGATCCGCACGGTCTCCCGCGCGACCGGGCCGCGTTCGCGTTAACTTCGAGCACTCCGGCGTGCGCCGCGTCTTTTGACGAGGCGCCGTTGCGGCGTTAGCTTCGGCTCGGGCGGCCCTCCCGCCGCACCATCATCTCCATTTTTCGAACAGAAAGGCGCTTGGCATGAATCGAATTCTGGAACTTCAGGCGATGCTTCCCTCGATCGAAGTCGACGCTCAGTTCTCGGGCAGCTCGACCAGCCTGTCCTGCAACGGCGGCAACTGCAACTCGTCCACCAGCGTGCACTGCCAAGATCAGACGACCATGACCGGCATGCACGAGGGCGGCGAGGTTTTCTTCTAGTCCTCTCGTCCCGGCCCCGTAACGGCACGAAAAGGCTCCGCCTCACCGAGGCGGGGCCTTTTTGCAAACCCCTGCTTGCTCGTTCTTTCGGTACGCTCGGCACATTCGTGTCGGAATACGTACATTGGGCGGATTCGCACCGAGAGACGATACGTACGGCACGTCACACGAATCGTTACCCAAGGGTGTTACACTCGTCGTAGCGAAGGTTCTCGAACCGTTCCATCGGTCCGTCCGAAGAGCGCGGTTCGGCGAATGCCGCAAAACGGAATGCCCTCCATTGGTCTATGGGTGAAATCAATGCAGCGTGGCCACAACGCATGTTCTCGCAGCTGTACGAGCGGGCGCGTCGCCGCTCGCAGCGAACTCACCACGCTGGTCGTGCGCCGCGTCCTCTACTACCCCCGGCTCCGGCGCGTCGCAGACTACGTCGCGACGAACCTCGAGCGGCCGATACGCCTGAGCGACGCCGCGTCGACGGCGTTCATGCAGGAAGCGGCTTTCTCGCGCTACTTCACGACCAAGGCGGGCATGGCGTTCAGCGAGTTCGTGCGCACGCTGCGGATCGTGCGCGCGATCGAGATGATCGACGCGGAAGACTGCACGTTCAAAGAGCTTTCGCGAAGTCTCGGCTTCGCCACCATCTCGACGTTCGCGCGCAACTTTCACACGATCGTCGGGTGCTCGCCACGCGAGTACAAGCGGCGCACCCTCACCGGCGCGCACGATCCGCTCACCGCCGGACGCCGCGGTAAGCTGTTGGCCCATTTGGCGCTGTTGCGCGGCGATGCGCATGCACGGCAGCAGCCGTTCGTCGACGCGGCCGCGGAGCTGGCATGAAGACGCGCAGCATCGCCGCGGCGCTTGCCGCGGTCGCGGTGTGTGTCTGCGCGCGCCCGGCTTGCGCGGAGACGCCGGTCGTGAGCCTTCCGCTGCTGGACGCCGCACCGTCGCTCAACGGCGTCGTCGACGCGTCGTGGTCGAAGGCCGCCACCGTGACGCTGGATTGGGACGTTCAGTACAACCGCTCCGCGAGCCCCGCCGGGACGCGGGTGCACATCGCGCGGTTCCGCGACATCGTCTACATCGCGTTCGAGAACCCGTCGCCGCGGCGTGCGACGGGGACGACGCGCACGGACGGCTCGGGCGTCTTCAACGACGACAACGACCAAGTGCTGTTCTGGCCCGACGGCCCGACGGGGTTCAGCTACACGTTCGCGGCGAACGTGCTCGGTACGCGCTATCAAGGCTCGAGCGAGAACACCGCATACACGCCGACCTGGTCCGCGGTCGGCAAGCAAAACGCGCAAGGCTATGCCGTCGAGATGGCCATACCGCTCGGCGCGATGCGCTCGACGGGCGCGGGAGCATGGCGCATCCAGTTCCTGCGGGTGGACGTGGAAAGCGGTTCGGCGTTCGAATGGGCGCACGACCGCCAGCAACAGAGCGCAGGCGACGTTCTGTATGCCGGACTGCTGCAGGGCATTCGCACGCAGCCCACGGTCGCCGGCGCGCGTCCGCGGCTCCAGCTGTACGCGCTGGGGCAGGCGGCACCGGAACGCAAGGGCGGTGACACCTCGCGCATGGGCGCCGACTTGTCGGTGCCGCTCACGCGGACGTCGTCGTTCGTCGCGTCGTTCCACCCGGATTTCTCGAACGTCGAGATCGATCAGCAGTCCATCGCGCCGTCGGAGTTCCAGCGCACCTTCCGGGAAGTCCGGCCGTTCTTCACGCAAGGCTCGCGCTTCTACAACACCACCCGCTGCACGCCCAGCTGCCCGTATCAGATCCTCTACACGCCGGCGATCCCCGCCTTCCGCGACGGCTATGCAATCGAGGGAACTCAAGGTTTGTTCGGTTTCGGAGCCTTCGACGCGCTGGGAACCAACCGCACCGATCGCGCGCAGTCGGTCACGTTCCGCACGCGCGACCAATCCGTGCACGCCGAGGCGGAGCGGGTGCTGGTCGAGACGGCCGACGGGTTTCGCGACGACGTGACCATGTTCGGCGCCGGATATGCCAACCCGCACAGCCACCTCCAGGTTTTCGCCAACGCCGGCCGCGACCAGGGGTCGTGGGTCACCGACCCCAGCCAGGCCAAGTACATGGACGTCGGCGCGGCCATCGGCAACACGACTTCGAGTTACAGCGTGGCGCTGCGCAAGCTGGGCGCGCAATTTCAGCCCGCCGACGGCTACGTGACGAATCCCGACATCGCCGGCTGGGCGATGCAGGGCTTCAAGCAGATCAACTTCCGCAAAGGCGCGTTCTTGCGCGACGTCTCGCTGCTGGGTTACACCGACCGGTATCACGATCACACTGGGCGGGTGAACGAGGACGACGCCGGATACCAGCTCAACCTCGACTTCCGCAATCAAACGACCTTGCACGTCTTCCAGAACAACAACTGGCTGCTGGCCGGCAACGGCCAGTACTTGCCGTTCAACCAGAACGGCATCTTCCTCGGATACCGCCAAGCCACGTCGACGCCGACCGGGATCCTGCTCTCTGACGGGCCGTTCTATCACGGGCGCTCGTCGTACGTCGCGTACACCACGGCGTTTGCGCTGCGACACGGCGTGACCGTGTCGGTCGAAGCTGACCGTGACGCGTATGCCCCGTCGCATGCATACGCGGTGCAGGAATCTCCGACCACGCTATGGCTCCAGCGACTCGCGCTGGACTGGCAGCCGACGCGCCGAACCTCGCTCGACGTCGGGCTGCGGCGGATTCGGGGCTACGCGCCGCCGAACGGATTCGCACCCCCGTCGCGTGCTCTGCTCGACGCGACGAACGTCAGCATCGCG
Source organism: Vulcanimicrobiota bacterium (assembly GCA_030947665.1). Taxonomy (GTDB): domain Bacteria; phylum Vulcanimicrobiota; class Vulcanimicrobiia; order Vulcanimicrobiales; family Vulcanimicrobiaceae; genus Vulcanimicrobium. The sequence goes on from JALZBE010000048.1 coordinate 9,768, forward strand.
CTGCACACGTTCAGCCCCAAGCAGGAGTGGTACATCGTCTACGGCGATCCGAACGTGTTCCGCACGAGTCCCGTGATCACGCTGAAGACGATCAGGTACATCGGCGCGCCGAAGGGTACCTAGCCGCCTCCGCCCGCGACCAGTTCGCGGGCAGCCCGTTCGTGACGTTCGACCAGCGCGCTTACGTCGATGCCGCGCAGCCGGCCGTCACGAACGCGGACCTCGCCGTTGACGATCGACAAATCGACGTTCGGAACCCGGCAGAACACGAGCGACGCCAGCGGATCGTGCACCGAGCCGCCGGCTGTCGCGAGGTCGTCGACGCGGACGCCGATCACGTCGGCGGCCATGCCCGGGGCGAGCCGGCCGATGTCGTCGCGGCCCAGTAC
>JALZBE010000049.1 GCA_030947665.1 Vulcanimicrobiota bacterium
CCCGAGCACGGCGTAGAAGAGGCCGGTCACGATCGCGATGGCAGTCGCAGTGACGACGCTGTCCGATCGAAGAAACCACGCGGGTAGCGAGCACGCGATGGTCCAGACCCCGACGTTGAGCCCCTTGCGCAACCCGGATCTTCCCGCCAGCTCATCGTAGCACGCGGCGAATGCGAACGCCGGCAGGACGAGCGACGATACGACGACCGCGACGAAGCCCGCCGCCTCCAGCACGATGAACGGCGTGTGTAGTTCGCGCAGATGCCGCGCCTCCGACGGCAAGAGCAGCAGCACCTCGACGACCACGAATGCGAACGCGAGCGGTACGGTGGCAAGGCCTCTTTGGCGTGGCGTGGCGATGAGCACGGCAGGGTCGCCCGGCGCACGAACGGACGCGTTGCGCGCGCGGAGCAGCTCGAACGTCCCCCAGGCGATGAGGAAGCCGAGCGGCACGAGAACGACGACGCCGGCGAGCACGCCATAGCAGCACAACACGAGGCGGACGAAGCGTGCGCGGTCCAAACCGAGCGCCGCGGGGTCGGGACGGACGCCGGCGACGAGCAGCAGTCCGAAGGCGAGCGGGCACAGTGGCGCGAGGGAGCGGAGGAACACCGCGGCCAGCGCCGACGGCGAGATTGGAGCGGCGAACGCCGTTCCGGAATACTCGGGAATCGTGGCCCAGCCGCTGTACGGGACGAGCGAGAACGGCGCCGCGATTGCGATCGCAAACGCGACCGTCGCAATCGTGAAGCTGCGGCGCGGTCCGTCCCGACCGGGGATCGCCCACCAGTCGAGCAGGACGAAAACACCGATGAGGGCCGCGGCGAGCGCTGCGCCGACGAGCGCCGGATACGCGACCGGCACGCGGGCGAGATCCCCTGCGGGGTACCCAATCGCGACGATCGCGGCGAAACCGAGCGCCGCGACGGCGACAGCGTTGGCGGCATCAGCGATGAGAGTTCCGGCGACCGAGCGCGTGCCCGCCGCCAGACGGGCGACGCTCGCCGCCAGCAGCGCGAGCACCAGTCCGATTACGGTCGGGACGAGGAAGAGGTTGACCAGCAAGGGCGGCAACGCGCGTATCGCGGGAAACAGTTCCAGGATCTCACCATCAACGTCGGGTTGTGCCGAGATGCACGCATCGAACACGTCGGCGGCGATCGCGAGAACGATCAGACGCCGAGCAACGCTCGCGAAGCGGGCGTTCCGGCCGCGCGAAAGCGCGAGGTACGCCAACATCGGGACGGCGAGCACGAAGCCGTGGAAGAAGGCGAGAAAGCGCGCAACGAGGTGCGGCACGAACGCGAACACAGGCAGGTTCAGCCCCCGCCGCAGTGCATCGAGGGAGGCGAACGGCGCGAACGCGATCGATACCGTGACATGCCTCCGAAGGTCTGCGAACGGGTGCTCCCAGATGTACGTCGTGCCTTCCGCTCGCAACGGAGCCGGCTCGCGCTCGACGACCCGATAGTCGTCCAGGTGCAGACGCACCGCGTCGTGCGCCCACCGTCGCGCCTCTGCCGGGCGATTCGTAATCTCGACGTCGCCGGCGAATGCGGGCAGAACGTCGAGCCCCACGCGCTGATATCCCGAATCGGCGCGTACCGCTATGGCGTCTCCCGGGGCGGAGAATCGCGGGCGCACGCCGGCGAAGAAGCTGGAAATCGGTTTGCGATTGAACCGCGGCGCGCCGAACACCTCGTCGATGAACGCGGGGAGGTCGATCTCGCCCGCCTCCAGCGCGTGAATCGCTCGATCGCTTCGTGGCAGTTGGACCGCGAACGCTGCGGCGACCTCTTGTTCCCGAACGTCCAGCGCGAGCGAACGGCTGTTACGAGACCGCTGCACCGGCGACGCCGCGCGCTCGGCGATCGTCCCGTGCGCCCGGCTCGCGATCGGCGCCGGCGGGTTATCCACGCGGAGCGCGGCGGTATGCGTCCGTTGTGACGCGGCGTACCATAGTATCGCTCGCGCGACGATGACGTTGTTGCCGTCGTCGAGCTCGACGCTTTCGAAGCGTACCTCGTGCGCGTTCCACGGAACGTACGCGGACGCGGCACGCCGAGCGTTGACGCTCAGCCGGACCAGTGAAAACGGCGCCGCTTCGACGACGAACGTGGCAGCGTCCCGATGCGCGGCCGGATTGGCAGTTCCGCCGGCGAGATGCAGGCGCGCGTAACCGGGATCGCGGTATGATAGAAGAACGAATATCACGGCGCCGCCCGCCAGCAGCGCAATCGCGGCGATGCGAGTCCCCAGGGACGGAGCCGCCACTATCGCCCGATCAGCGCCGGCGCAAGCGTCACCATACCCGGAGCGCCTTCATGGCCTGCCCCTGAAGCCCTGCGCGTAGCGCGAACCTCCTCAAAGGTGCGGAAATCTCGGTCCGTGCGTTCCGGCGCGTAGCTGAAGCAAACGCGGTCCTTTGCGGGTTGTCCCGGCAGTGGACGTTCAATTCGCGGCGACGGCGTTTGCCACGGCGATCACGATCATCGACCCGGTCGGGATGATCCCGCTGACGCTCGTCTCGACGGCGAACGCGCCGCAGCGGCGCCAGCGCGTCATCAACGAGGCGGTCTTGGTCGCGGCGGGCGTGATCCTCGCGATGGGCCTGATCGGGCGGCCGCTGCTCGCGTACTTGGGGATTACGCTGCCGGCGTTCACGATCGCCGGCGGGCTCTTGCTGTTCCTGATCGCCATCGACATGCTGTTCGCGCGCCCGACCGGGGCGAAGCAGACCAAAGAAGAGGCGCGCCAGGCGCGTGAGGCCGAGAATCCGGCGGTCTTCCCGCTCGCGGTCCCGATGATCGCCGGGCCCGGTACCATCGCCACGGTGCTGCTGCTCGGCAGCCTCACGCACGGTGACGAGATGCGCGTGCTCATCGTCTTCCTCGCGTATGCGACGGCGCTCGTCGTGACCTGGCTCTGCATGAGCGCCGCGCCGTTTCTGCAGCGCATCATCGGCAAGACCGGCATCCACGTCGTGACGCGCCTGCTGGGCATCATCCTCGCCGCGCTCGCCGTGCAGTTCGTGATCAACGGCCTCGCCGGCACGCCGTTCTTCAGTGGTCGCTAGAGCGTCACCGTCGTTCCGCGCGCGGCGACGCCCGCGTCGAAGCCGAGCTTCGCGTGCACGACGGTGGCGAGGGCTTGCGCCGACGCGGGCTCGCCGTGCACCGCATACAGCCGCGGCTTGTTCTTCAGCGTGCCGAGCCAGCGCAGCAGCTCCGTCTGATCGGCGTGCGCGCTGTAGCCGCTCTGGTTCACGACGGCGGCGCGCACGTCGAGCACGTCGCCGAAGATGCGCGCCGTCTGCGCGCCGTGCACCATCAGGTTGCCCAGCGTGCCCGGTCCTTGGAAGCCGACGAACACGATCGTCGCCGTCGGATCGGGGATGTGGTTGTGCAGGTGGTGCAGGATGCGCCCGCCGCTGGCCATCCCGCTCGACGAGATGATGATCGCCGGACCGGTCAGCGTGTTGAGCGCCTTCGATTCGTCGGTGGTGACGTGCACCGTCACGTTCGCGCAGCCGAACGGCTTGTCGGGCGTGTCGATGAACGGCTTGTGCGCGTCGGGAAAGCGCGCGAACAAAGCGTCGACCTTGATCGCCATCGGGCTGTCGACGTGCACCGGCGTGCGCGCGATCTCCGCGTGTTTCGCCTGCAGCAGCCCGATCGAGTACAGGATGTCCTGCGTGCGCTCTACCGCGAACGCCGGGATCACGATCGGGCCGCCGCGCGCGATCCCTGCGAGCAGCGTCTTCTCGAAGTCGCCGAGCGCGTCGGGCGGATGCGTGCGGTCGCCGTAGGTGGACTCGCACACCACGACGTCGGCCGTGTCGAGCGGCGCGGGATCGTACAGCAACGGCCGCCCGTAGCGGCCGAGATCGCCTGAGAAGATTACGCGCTTGCCGTCCATGCGCGCATCGAGGAACGCCGAGCCTAGGATGTGCGCGGCGTTGTGGTAGCGCATCGTCGCGCCGCACACGTCGAAGTCCGTCTCGAGTTCGACCGTTTTCAGCAGCGTGATCGTCTTCGCAACGTCATCGTCGTCGTAGAACGGCGGCGGTGCGTACGCCTCGTGCTGGAAGCCGCGTTTGTGGAGGTGCTGCTGGAGATGCGCCGCGTCGGCCAGCACGATGTCCATCAAGCCCGCGGTCGCGGGCGTGCAGTAGATCGGCCCGCGGTAGCCGTCGTGCACGATCTTCGGCAGGTAGCCGACGTGGTCGATGTGGCCGTGCGTGATGACGATCGCGTCGGTCGCCGCCGGCGGGATCGGCAGCGCGACGTCGTTGAGGACCTCCGTGGCGTGCGTGCCTTGGAAGAGCCCGCAGTCGACGTAGACGTGCTTGCCGTCGCCGAGCGTGAGAAGATGCTTGCTGCCGGTGACGGTACCGGCCGCGCCGACGAACGTGAGCTCAGCCACCGGTTTCCTCCGTCACGACTTTGGTGTGCGCGACCTGCGTCGCCATCGCGACGCTGCTCGGCCGCTGCTCGCGCTGATAGCGCTCCAGGCACGTGTCGACGAGCCGTTCGGGATCGGCGTCCTCGATCAGCGCGGCGCCCGTCGACTTCTGCACGAGCTTCGCGATGCTCGCGAAATCGTTCGAGATCCCGCCGGAGTCGCGCAGCACGCCGATCAGCTTGCCCTCGTCGTACGCGATGCAGAACTCGCCGAGCGTGCCGCTGCGCCCGCCCACGAACAGCACGAAGTCGGAGCTGTGGATGTTGTGCGTCTCGCGCCCCATCAGCCCCGAGCCGGTGAACACGATCGCCGAGTACGGATCGAGCGGCGACTCGAACACGTCGACGTGCTCTTCACGCGAGCGCGCGGGCGACACGCCCAGGCTCGCGCCGCCGCCGTCGTGCGCGCCGAGCACCGCCGCATGCGGCAACCCGGGACACGCGCCGGTTACGATCACGCAGCCGAGCTCGGCGATGCGCCGCCCCAGCCGCCGCGCCAACGCCAAATGGTCCTCGGTGATGAGGCCGCCGGCCGAGCCCATCACGCCGATCTGAATCTGCACCCGGCCGACGGTTCGCGCCGGGGCGCAAGGCTCCCGGTGCGGTGGTCAGCCGTCCCGAAAGGCGATCGTGAGGACCGCGACATCGTCGAGCGGCGTGACGTCGCCCAAGACGTGATCGGCGATGAACTTCGCCGGATGCGCGGCTCCGCACCGAAGGGATTCGGCCGCCGCGGCCAGCAACCGCACTTCCCCGTTGAGAAGGTCGTGGTCGAATTCGATCAGCCCGTCCGTGTACAAAAGCATCATGGATCCGGACTCGTACGTGAACTCGTGCGTCTTGATGCGCGGCGGCATGTCCTCTTCGACACCTAGCGGGAACCCATGATTCGGGAGCACCGTTGCTTCACGGTTCGACCGCACGAGGATCGGCGGGTGGTGTCCCGCCGATGCGTACGTGACCGTGCGGCGCGCGATGTCGACGATCCCGTAGAGGGCCGTCGTAATCGATACGTGGTGGTTGTTGAGGAACAGCACGCGATTGGCTTGGGAAAGAACGCGTTCCGGAGCCGGATCGCCGAGGCATGCGGCGACGAAAATGGCCTGTTTGGCCTCGCCCATCTTCACCGCGGCATCGATGCCGTGGCCGCAGACATCGCCGAGCGAAAAGCCGATACGGCCGTCGGGCAGCTCGAAAACGTCATACCAGTCACCGCCGATCTTCTCCATGACGTTCGAAGCCCGGTAGAGCGTGTCAAATTCGATGCCTTTCATGCTCGGGAATTTTTTCGAGAGATATCCTTTCATCATGGCGTCGATCATGTGGGTGTTCGCCTCCACGGCAATTTGGCGATCGTGGATGTCCGTCAGCGTGCCAAACCACTTGGCGACCACGCCACTCACCCCGTAGAAGGGGCGGGCACGAGCGCTGAACCAGCGATACGAACCTCGCTCGCCGCGAAGGCGCACCACGGAATCTAGCACGGTTCCGGCTGCCAGGGAGTGCGCCCACTCTCGCGCGATCGACTGCTGGTCGTCGAGGTGAACCTTGGGCATCCAACTCGGGTTGACCGCTGCTTGGAGCGGCAACCCCGTGTACGCGCCGTACTCATGATTGTACCATTCGATCTCGCCGGCCGCGTCCGCAATCCACACGATGCATGGCAAGGCATCGGCGAACCCCTGAAAGTCCACGATGGTGACTGGTTCGGGGAATGGAGCTGCGGCGTAATTCATGGGATGACGCGAACGCCGAACACCGCTATCCCCGAACGGGGTACGCGGCGGTCTACGCGTACTTCCGCGCTTCCTCCCCGTCGAACCGGTTGCGCGCGTACGTCGATCGGGCCGAGTCGACCGCGGCGTCGAGCGCATCGGCCAGTGCGAGCCGGCATGCGCAGCGCCGTCCCCGGTCGCCCTTGCAGCCGTGCGCGTCGTGCCCTTCCACGGAGTGCAAGCACGGGCATAACACTAAGTAGATCACCCTGCCGACTCCACGTTCGCGTCACCGACGATGTCGAAGAGCCGCTCGAACTGGACGATGTCGAGCACTTTGCGAACGTGCGGCGATGTCACGATCAGCTTCACACCATGCCGCCCCGCACGCTTGGCGACCCGCGCCAACTCGTTGAGGACCGACGAGTCCACCAGCCGGACGGCGCTCATGTCTACGACGCCGGGCCCTTGGAGGGCATCGAGCGCGTCGCGGACGCCGGGGGCCGCGTAGAGATCGAATTCGCCTGAGAGAATGACGATCGGCGCCGCCTGGCGCTCGCGATGGTCATGATGGTCGTGGCCTCGTCATTGAGAACCCTCAGTACATGATAGAGGGGCAGGGACCAATCATATTGCAGGCCGGCGGTTGATGCTGTACGGTTTCGGACAGAGGCCGCTACGGCGCTTGTGCTATCATCGGTAAAACCAACCTAGCAAGCGAACGGTATGAAGCGAAACGGATCTGTCACGACGACGCGCCCGACTCCCGAATTGCTCGCGGAGAACCTGCTTTTGCGCGGTTTGACGAGCTCGGACGCCGACGGCATTTTGAGCCTCGGCGAAGTCGTGCGTTTGAAACTGCGGCAAAAGGTGTACGATGCCGACGCGGAAATCGCCACGGTCTATTTTCCCCTCACATGCGTGCTTTCCGTCGTGGCGCAGATGCAGGACGGCGGCATGATCGAAGTCGGGACCGTCGGCTACGAAGGGGTTTCGGCGATCCCCCTCATTCTCGGTGCCACGACTTCGGAGAACCATAGTTACTGTCAAGTGCCGGGTGACGCCGTTGTGATCTCGGCACAGATGTTTGAGCATTTGACGAAGAGCAATCCGGAGTTCCGTCGTTTGCTCAGTCGCTATCTGCAATCATATATCAACCTGTTGGGCCAACTTGCCGCATGCAACCGGCTTCATAGCGTGTACGAACGTTGCGCGCGCTGGATCCTCATGACACAAGATCGCGTGAGATCCGACGTGATTCTGTTGACGCAAGAGTACCTGGGAATGATGCTCGGAAGCCGGCGCTCGGGAGTGGCCATTGCAACCTCGACGCTGCGGGCCGCCGGTTTCATTCGGTATGCGCAAGGCGCCATAACGATTCTGGATAGGCCGGGGCTGGAAGACGCTTCGTGCGAATGCTATGCGCTGGCGCAACAGCAATTTGGAGTGCTCAGCCGAGAGGCAACATCGACCCCGTCGCGCTGATCGCGTTCCGAATGCTAGTGGGGTGCTGCGGCGTGAACTGCGCATGGAACCAGCAAATAGAGATCGTCGGCCGCCCGCGCAAATGCGATGCAGCCGCAGTTCCACCGTAGGTTTTTGGTTCGCTCGAGATTCGGCTCGCCGAGCAGCGCGGTGAGCTTCGCGAGCGTAAGGGGGGCGGATTTAGGACGAGGCACTCTCAACAAGAGCGATGCAGCGAGCCTCGGATGTTCTTCTCATGGAATCCCGCGCACGATAACGCTCATTTGAGCAGGCGCCCGTCTCGTCCGCTCGCCGTCCGCGGATCAATGGAAATCAGGCGGCCGAGGTAGTCCGGCGATCGACCGGCAGGGCCGCGCTGACATGCGTGCCGCCGGCCGGAGCGCTCACGATGCGCAGATCGCGGGCGAGCGCGCGCACGATGTCCATGCCGCGGCCATTCTCTCGCATCGGGTCGTCGGACGTGCACACCGAGCGAACGCCAGGACCCCAGTCGTCGACGAACAGCATCGCGGGTCCGGAAGTAGGCCACTCGATGCGGACCGAGATGGCGCCCGGCGCATGACGCACGACGTTAGCGACCAGCTCGCCGAACACGAGCACGGCACCGTCGATATCGGACTCCTGGTCGGCTTCCGCGACGAAAAATGCGCGCACGGCCGCGCGCATCCGCAGGGCGTCGATCGCGTCGTCCGCGCGGAATTGCCATTCGATCGAGCTGCGTGGGCTCGACATATTCCCTCCGTGCTGCCGGTTAAGAAGGCGTGTGCCCTCGGCCGTACGGTTTATAACGGTAAGCCGGCCCCAATCGTACGATCCACGGGGCGGACCGAGCCGCATGGCCACCGTACCAGTGTGGAGTGGACGCACTCACCGGCATGGACGATGTCGAATACGAAGACCTCGAAGCGCTTTGGAGCGGACTCGAGCCCTCGCTTGCCGGAGTGCGCTCGCTTGAAGAAGCGTCGCGCCTGTTCGTCGGCGCGCTCTACGAACGCTTCGCGTCGTCCGTCGTTCTCGCACGCTTATTCGCAACGGTCGATCTCCAACAGCTCCCCGCTGAGGACCGCGCGTTCGTGGAGCGCTTCGCCGCGTCGACCGGCGATCTCGAGAAGCTGTCGGACGCGACGCCCGTGCTGTCGCTTCTAGCGAGCCGCGGCGTGGAAGAGGCATGGAACGATCGGCGCCGCTCGCGCGATCATCTCGGCATCCCGCTGCTCTCGGAGCGATTCGTCGCGGAGATTCCCATGATCTCGCGCCTGCTGAATGAGATCGGCTTCGCGCCGGCATGGCGCGGTTCGGAGTCGGGCTTCGTGACCAAGACGCTCGCCAACGTCAACGGCGTCTTCTACGTCGGCGACGCGCGCACGGCGGCAGACGACCGCGACCGCAACATCATCCCGGCGACCGCATTCGTCGAACGCTACGGCATCAGAACGGTTTTCGGCTTCGGCGGCTCATACCTCGGGCGCCACATGTTCATCTCGGCGATCGTATTCTGCCGTGACGAGATCGCGCGTTCCCAGGCGATGCGCTTCATCCCGCTGATCGGTTCGCTCAAAGCGGCGACGACGCGGCTGGTCAACCGCGGCGCGATCTTCTCGAACTAGCGACCTACGCGGCGTCCCGTACGTCCCGACGAGTCGATCGCGATGTCGGGCATGGCTCAGTCAGTGACCGTGCTTTCCGGCTTCGACGGCTTCGTGCGCCGCGCAAAGCTCTTCCCCGACACCGCTGAGCAGCGCGCTCAGCGTCGCATGCGCGATACGCCGGCCCAGCAGGTCGTCGAATGCTCGCCCCACGACCCCGGCCGGTGGATCGTACGCCCCGTCGAGCTTCAGCTGGGTTTCGCCGTAGTCTTCACCTGAGCTGAGCGTCAGCGTCCCGGTGAATCCCGGCGTGGGGAGGCCGCGCGCCGTTCGTCCCGCTTCCCACGCGATGCGGTAGTGCGATGTGTAGTTCGCTGCGTTCGGTAACCGTTCCGACGTCGCCGTCACGACGCGAGCGATCTCGTGGTTTTCTCCGACCGGAAAGGGCAGGGTCAGGACACTCGTCCCGCGGTCGGCTCCCGGTGGGAAGCCCAGCCGGCGCTCGAATGCGCCGCGCGCCTGCGTGTAGGGTGCTTCGACGTAGAGACGTTCTTTGACGACCGACATGCGTCCAGCATACGGCGCGAGTCAGGGCACGACGTGAGCGGCGGGCGAACGCGCGTTCACAACTCGTTCACGACCCCGGGAAGTCGCCCCCGGTACGCTGGCGCCATGGAACCTTCGCGCGACGAGCCGCTTCCCGCGACGCTCGCCTTCGTCACCGTCCTGGGTGTGTTGATCCTCGTCGGCTGGTTTGCGATGTATTTTCTGCTTCGGGCGAGGTGGTGAGGTGCACGTTCACCGGCAGGAGCGCATTTGGATGGCGTTCGGGCTAGCCATGCTCGTCGTGTTCCTCGGCGTCATCACCACCGCCGCGGTCGTGGACGGCTTCGTTCCCC
>JALZBE010000361.1:0-958 GCA_030947665.1 Vulcanimicrobiota bacterium
ACGATCCGCGTCCCGTCGCCGCGCTGGAGTACGAAGCATACGAAACGCTCGCGGTCGCGGAGATGGAGAAGATCGCAGACGAGACGCGCGCGCGCTTCGGGCCGCTCGGCATTGCGATGGTGCACCGCACGGGCCGCGTCGCGCTGGGCGAACCGTCGGTCGCCGTCGTCGTCGCCGCGCCGCATCGCGGCGCCGCGTTCGATGCCTGCCGGTACGCGATCGACGCCCTCAAGTCACGCGTCGCGGTGTGGAAGCGCGAAGTCTACCGCGACGGCGGCGCCGCCTGGATCGCGAATACGACGTCATGAACGTCACGCTCCACCACATCTCCGCGGGGTTCAATTCGGTCGCGGTGCTGGAGTACGAGGCGCGCCGTCCGCGCGGAGTCACGATCGTGGTCGGCCACGGCTACTCGAGCTCCAAGCAGAACCTCGACGGGCTGTGCGCCTTTCTCGCCAGCCACGGCTTCGGCGTGTACTCGCTGGATTTTCCCGGGCACAAGCTCGGTGCGAGCGGCGGACGCTTGCGCGGCGTCCACGATCTCTTCGACGCGACGGAGGCGGTGATCCGCTTCGCGCGCGAGCGCGGCGCGCGGACCGTGTACGCGCTGGGCCATAGCATGGGCGCGACGACCGCGTTGTGCGTCGCGGGCCGCGATGCGTCGCTTGCGGGCGCGATCTCGATCGCAACCGGTTACGGCCGGCCGAGCGTGATCGACGCGCTCGCCGCGCGCGGCGTCGTGGACCTGCGTTCGTCGTACGTCGCCGGCCTCTCGCTGCAAGAGATCGCGCATGAGTGGCAGCCGCTGGTCGACGAAGCGCTGCCCCGGCTCGGCGGCCGGCCGGTGATCTTTATCGCGGCCGAGCGCGACGGGATGGTGTCGCGCGCTTCGGTGACGGAACTGTACGAACGCGCGCCCGAGCCGAAGACGCTGGCGACGGTGGCGAGCGACCACACC
>JALZBE010000361.1:968-4016 GCA_030947665.1 Vulcanimicrobiota bacterium
ACAACAGCCGCACGGCGGTGCTGCAGTGGCTCAATTCGCTTCAGCCGCGCGATTCCGGGACGTCGCCGCCGGAAAGCAGCGCAACCCCTCTGATCGACGCGCCGCTCTAACCGCACGATGGCGACGATGGCGGGGCGCGGAGATCTGCGCCGGTACAGCCGGCATCTGCTGATCCCGGAGGTCGGGCTCGCGGGGCAGGAGCGGCTGTCGCGCGCGCGCGTGCTGGTGATCGGCGCCGGCGGGCTGGGTTCGCCGGTACTCGCGTACCTCGCCGCCGCCGGCGTCGGGCGGATCGTGGTCGTCGACGACGACGCGGTGGACGTCACGAACTTACAACGACAAATTCTGTACGACACCGCCGACGTCGGCGCGCCCAAGGCCCATCGCGCGGCGGAGCGACTGCGCGCGCTCAACCCGCAGATCGCGATCGACGCGCTCGCGGCGCGCTTCGATGCGAGCAACGCGCGCGAGCTCGTGCGGCTGGTGGACGTCGTCGTCGACGGCAGCGATACGTTCTCGACGCGCTATCTCGTCAACGACGCGTGCGTGCTCGAAGGCAAGCCGGACGTGCACGGCGCGATCTTCCGCTTCGACGGCCAGCTCTCGGTCTTCGGTGCAGCGGGCGGGCCCTGCTATCGCTGCCTGTATCCCGAGCCGCCGCCCGAAGATCTCGTCCCGTCGTGCAGCGAGGGCGGCGTGCTCGGCGTGCTCGCAGGCATGGTCGGTACGTTCCAGGCGAACGAAGCGATCAAGCTGATCCTCGGCATCGGGACGCCGCTCGTGGGGCGGCTGCTGCTCATCGACGCGCTCGACGGGCGCGTGCGCGAGGTGCGCATCGCGCGCGATCCGGCGTGCCCGCTGTGCGGCGAGGCGTCGACGATCACGGAGGTCGGCAGCATCCCGGACCGCAGCGCGCGGCCGAGCACGGTTCCGGAGCTCGACCTCGACGCGTTCGACGAGGCGCTCGCCGCCGGTGCGCTGTTGCTCGACGTGCGCGACCCGCACGAGCGCGCGCTCGGCGAGGTTCCCGGCGCCATCGCGATCCCGGCGACCATGCTCGAGGCGCGCATGCACGAGCTCGACACGGCGAAGACGTACGTCGTCGCCTGCCGCGTCGGCACGAAATCGCGCTGGGCGGCCCAGCGCCTCCAGGAAGCGGGCTTCGGCAGGGTCTATCATCTGCGCGATGGTCTTCTCGCACTCGCCGCTCGTGACGCTGCGTTCGATCTGTTCTAACGGCACGTGGCCGCTGCTCAGCCGGAAAGCGAACCTCGCGTGATCCAGGTCTTCCCGACGACGTTCGCCGACGCGCACGTGTTCGTCCCCGACGTGTTCGCGGACGACCGCGGCTTTTTCAAAGAGACGTGGTCCGATCCGAAGTATGCGGCGCTCGGATTGGACCTGCGCTTCGCGCAGGACTCGAGCTCGCGCTCGGCACGCAACGTCCTGCGCGGGCTGCACTACGACTTTCGCATGGCCAAGCTGGTGCAGTGCTTGCACGGGCGCATCTGGGACGTCATCGTCGACCTGCGCCGCGAGTCGCCGACCTACTTGCAGTGGGAAGGGTTCGATCTCACCGACCGCAACCACAAGCAGCTGTTCGTGCCCGCCGGCTTCGGCCACGGGTTCCTCGCGCTCGACGACGACGTCATCGTGTATTACAAGAACAGCGTGCCGTACGATCCAGCCTCCGAAGGTGCGGTGAGCTGGCGCAACCCGCGTATCGGCGTGCAATGGCCGCTCGAAGGCGAGCCGCGGCTGTCCGCCAAGGACGCGGCCGTGCCGGAGGACTTCCTGCCATGACGGGGTCACGCTCCGCGTGATCGTGCGCCCGTTCGGCGCGGCGGGCCGCGACGTGCCGATCGTCGGCCAGGGCACCTGGAACGTGCCCACGCGCGGCGCGCGCGCCGACGAAGCGAAGCGCGCGCTGCGGCGCGGCATCGAGCTCGGGATGGTGCACGTCGACAGCGCGGAGATGTACGGCGACGGCGCCGCGGAGCGCGTGGTGGGCGAAGCGATCGCGGGCTTGCCGCGCGAGCAGCTGTTCCTGGTGTCCAAAGTGCTGCCGTCCAACGCGACGTACGACGGCACGATCCGCGCGTGCGAGGCGTCGCTCAAACGCATGCGCGTGGATTACCTCGACTGCTATCTGCTGCACTGGCGCGGCTCCGTGCCGCTCGCCGAAACGATGCGCGCGCTGGAGAAGCTCGTTCGCGACGGCAAGACGCGCGCGCTGGGCGTCAGCAACTTCGACGTCGCCGATCTGGAAGAAGCGAGCGCCGCACTGGAATTCGAACCGATCGCGTGCAACCAAATCCTCTACCACCTCGGCGAACGCACCGCTGAGACGCACGAGATGGAGTACTGCCGCGAGCACGGCATCGCGATCGTCGGCTACACGCCGTTCGGCCGTGGCGACTGGAGCGACCGCGCCGGCGCGCGCGTGATCGAAGAGATCGCGCGCAAGCACGGCGTCACGGCGCACGCGGTGATCCTTGCCTTCCTGACGCGCCAACCGATCAACTTCGTGATCCCAAAGTCGTCGACGGTCGAGCACGTCGAGGAGAACGCGGCTGCCGGCGACCTGCATTTGGACGTAGCGGAGATCGCAGCGATCGACGAAGCCTTCCCCGTGAGACGACGCCGTGGAGGCTTGCCGACGCTCTAGCGCCGCGGAGCTCGCCGCGGCGGTCAAAGCGATTGCGCGCGCGTGCGGCGCGAACGCGGTGCGCATCGCCGATGCCGGTGCGGACGCCGCAACACGGGCGCGCATGCGTGCTGCGTTTGCGCGCGGTGACGCTGCGACGTGGCCGTACGACGGCGCGTATGCCGATGCCGCCAGCGATCCAGCGACGTTATTACCCGGCGCGCGCAGCGTCGTGTGCATCGCCGTGCCGTACGCGACGCCGGTGCCGCGCGAGCGGCGCGGACGCGGTCGTGTCTCCGCCTACGCGTGGTCGGACGACTATCATCGCCGCATGCAGTCGCTGCTGCGCGACATCGCGACGCGCATCGACGCGCTCGCCGGACGTGCGCCCTGCGATGCGC
>JALZBE010000362.1 GCA_030947665.1 Vulcanimicrobiota bacterium
GCCGGCGCCGTGATCGGCAACGCGCTGATACGCCTCGAAACGCCACGCATTGCTCGGATGCGCCATCAGCCGCGCGGCGTCGAACGCGGCGCGAACGTCAGGGGACAGTTCCGCGTCGTCCAGCACGATTGCGACGTCGGGCGCCGCGCGCGGGACTTCACGCGCGGGAACGACGATGAAGCGATGGATGGTTGTGAGCGCGGCGGTGTCGGTGACGGCGATCTGATATGTCCCGGGAGGAAGGTCGACTGCCGGGAGACGGACGCGCGGTGTCGCCGTTTCCGCGCGCGCGAGACCTTCTGCGGTCCCGCCCCGCGAAAGCACGACGGCGTACGGCGGCGTGCCCGCCGACCAGCCGATCGCGAGCGCTCGTGTTCCCGGCGCGAGCCGCTGCCGGTCGTCGTCAAGCACCCGAACCAACGGGCGGTTGACCCGCCCACCGCCGCGCGTCGTCATCGGGACGGAACTCTGCTGATCGTATGCGCGCTCTGCATCGTGGAACACCGAGGCGAGCGATGTAAACGTCCTCGCAATGGCGAGTGCGACCCGGTTCCCGTGCGGTTCGTCCTGCAAGCAGTAGCGCGGGCGCGCGGGGTTCACGTCGACCTCGCGCCCGTCTGCGATCACCGTAAGGAGCGGTGCGACGTCACCGTGCGCAACGCCCGCGCCATGCAGTACCACACAGTCGCCGAGTTTGAGCGGCATCCCGCGCTTCGGCGCCAAGCGTTCGGTCCCGCGATCGACCTCCCACGCTGAGTCCGGACCTGAAAACGTCAGAACGTATCGCGTGATCGGCGGATCGCCGTAGGCGCGGGCAGCGCGCGTCGTAAGCGCAGCGACCGTCGCCGCCACGGCCACGGTGAGGAGCAGAGGTCGCACGATCGTCATGACGTCCCTTCGGTCTTGGCGCGGTGTTCGATGATGGCGAGCAATTCGTGGAGCTGGATGCCGACGAGCGGCAGCACAGGGTCGATCCAATAACCGCGATCCAAGAAGAGATACCCCGCCGTCATCGCCAGCCCCGCGACGAGCACGGACGACGCCAGCATCGCTCGCTGGGGCCGCAGATATAAGAACAATCCGGCAACGAAGGCGACCAGAACAGCTTCGACGAGAATGCGTAACCACCAAGGCGACTCGCGGACGTGGTCGTCCGTGATGAGCGCCTCGATCGCGTTGATGAGCACGAGCGATCCCGGCATCGTGCCGAGCGGTGTGCGATGAAAATCGGGGTTGTCGGCATAGCTTCCGCCGATGACGACCACGCGACCCGCGGCAATCGCCGGGTCGAACGGATGCTGCGGGTCAGCCTCGGTGATGAGGTGCGCGGGAACGAACGCCGCCATCGAGGGGCGGCCGCGCGCGGCGTCCCACGCGATCCGATAGAAAAAGCGGCGTTCTAGCGAATCGGTCGTCAGGTGCAGCCGGTACCCGATGTCGAGATCGACCTCGCGCCGCGGCGACGCGGCGGGGGCCGCAGCGTGGTTTGATACGCATTGGGGGGTCAACTCGTCCAGCGCCGTCTGCAAATCGCCGACGCGGCGTCCGGCGAAGAGGCCCGCGGCGAGTAGCTCAGTCGAGCCCACGACGGCGGGCGGGTCGCAGACGGGTTCCCACAAGCGCCAGCGTCGAATGATGGCGTCATCGTCGAAATCGAAGTTCGGCGCGCTCCACACGACGGCGGCATCGCGACCGAGCGGCACGTTCTCGATGAAGCTCTCTCGCGGGACGCGCGCTGCGGCGCCATCCGCGTACGCAGACTGAAACGACGTGCGGAGCTCGCGAGTCAGTACGATCGGCGTGCAATGTCCGTGCGCGCCGGCATGACACGCGCGAGCATGCCGATGCAGATACTCGTTCAGCTCGTCATCCGCCGTCCGCGCCGCGCGACCCACGGGTCCGGACGCGGGCGAGCACGATTCGAGGGGAGGGAAGGCAGATGAGCTGGACGGGCGCGTGACGTCGATGTCGACCACGACCACGCGCGCGCTCCCGCGAACCGCGAAGTCGATGAGGCGGCAGATTCGGTCGCGCGGCGTGACCGGCGGGGCGTGCCAGCGTCGATACGTCGCCTCGTCGACGTCGAGCCACAGCACATCCGGTGCGACGCCGGTCCCGCCGAACTGCGCGACCTGCATCGAGAGTATTGCGTCGCGGAGTTTGGCCACGACGGCGTTCGACTCCGCGAAGCTCAGGCCAATCGAGATCACCAGCCCGATCGCGACGTTCTTGGCGAAGTGCCGCTTCCGCGGCGAAGCGCCGCGCCACGCGGCGGCAAGGCGTCTCACCAAGGCAAAAGGAGTCGCCATCGAGATACGCTTCGCGGCGGTACTCCGCCATCCCCGGCACGACGCGGCGAGCGGATCCGAGCGAGGAAATCGCTACCGCGGCCGGCGCGTCGCTTCATCAGAGCGTCGTGCGCTCACGCGGAGCCATGCGACACCAGCCGCGCCAAGCCATACGCCGCGCCCGCGGCCAGCGCGCCGATGAACCACGTTTGCAGCGCGCCCAGGAAAACCGGCGTCGCCAGCACGCGCGCGCGCACCATGCCGAACAGCAGCAACGCGATCGACGTGCACAGGATCGACCAGTACAGCGCTTCGTGCGCGTTGGCGATGAACACGTACGGCGCGAGCGGGAAGATGCCACCCAGCACGTAGCCGCCGCCGACCAGCGCGGCGCTGCGCGGCGCCGCGTGCTCATCGGGACGTTCCAGGCCGAGTTCGTTGCGCATCATGAACTCGACCCACTGCTCGCGGTCGCTCGTGATCTCGTTGACGACGCGAGCCAGGATCGGCTCGCGCACGCCGTAGCCGTGCAAGATCTGCGCGACCTCGGCCTTCTCTTCGTTCGGGATCTCCTCGGTCTCGCGAATCTCGCGCGCGTACTCTTTGGCGTAGTGCGCCATCTCGCTGCGCGCGGCCAAGTAGCCGCCCAGTCCCATCGAGATCGCGCCCGCGACGATCTCCGCGAGCCCGGCCGTCACCACGATCCCGCTGGCCGCCACCACGCCCGTGACGCCCGCAGCGAGTGCGAACGGCACGGTGAGGCCGTCGGCCATCCCGAGGACGAGGTCGCGGATCGTTTGAGTTCCGGCGCCATGGCGCTCGTGGTCGGCGGCTTGAATCACTCGGGGATCGTACCGGACTCTGACGATTTCGTCACGCCGACGTGCGCCGTGAGGCACGCCGAACTCCAGTGGCGAAGAGGACCGTGTGACGACCTCGACGACCGAACCCCGTGTGGACATCGGGCACCTCCGCCACACCGCCGCGCACGTGCTCGCGTACGCCGTGCAGGACCTCTTCCCCGACGCGAAGCCGACCATCGGCCCGGCGATCGAGAACGGGTTCTATTACGACTTCGACCGCGGCACGCCGTTCACGCCGGACGACTTGACGAAGCTGCAGGCGCGCATGCGCGAGATCGTCGCGGCGAACTATCCGATGACCGGCCGGCGCGTCACGCGCGACGAAGCGATCGAAGCGTTCCGCGACAACCCGTACAAGGTCGAGCTCGCGCAAGGCATCCCCGATGGCGAGCCGATCACGCTGTACACGATCGGCGAGTTCACGGATCTTTGCCGCGGCGGGCACGCCGACTCCACCGGCGCGATCGGCGCCGTTGAGCTGGAGTCCGTCGCCGGCGCGTACTGGCGCGGCGATTCGAAGAACGCCATGCTGCAACGCATCTACGGCACGGCGTTCGACACGCAGCAAGAACTCGACGACTACCACACATTCCTCGAAGAGGCCGCGAAGCGCGACCATCGCAAGCTGGGTGCGGAGCTCGACCTCTACCACGTCGACGAGATGGCGGGCGGCGGGCTGATCTTCTGGCATCCCAAGGGCGCGCTGATGCGCGGCGTCGTCGAGCAATTCATCCGCGACGGCTTGCGCGAGCGCGGTTATCTCCCGGTCGTGACGCCGCACGTCGTGCACGAAGACCTCTACGCGACGTCGGGTCACCTCGAGAACTTCGCGCACGGGATGTTCGGCCCGATCG
>JALZBE010000363.1 GCA_030947665.1 Vulcanimicrobiota bacterium
CCATCGCACCGTTTCTTTCGCGCGCTCGTCGGGGGGCCTTTGGCCATCTGTCGAACGGAGGCGGACCGCCAGCCGGGAAGGGGAGGCGAACTGATGCTCGAGCTCGTGCAGCGCCCCGATGTCGGAGAGGTCTTCGACGAATTCTTCGACGCGGCCGGCCCGCGCCCGAACTACGTGCAGCTTGCTCGCACGCTCGAGTCGGTCGAGCCCGAGATGCTGGTCAACGGCGTCCGGGCGATCAACGCGGCGCTCTTGCGGCGCGGCGTCACGTTCACCGTGTACGCGGAGGCCGCCGGCACCGAGCGCATCTTCCCGTTCGATCCGATCCCGCGCATCTTCTCCTACCAGGAGTGGCGCCGCATCGCGAACGGCGTCGAGCAGCGCGTGCGCGCGCTCAACGCGTTCCTGAACGACGTCTACCACGGCGCCCGCATCTTGCGCGAAGGCCGCATCCCGCGCGAGCTCGTCTACTCGTCCGATCTCTTCGTGCGCGAGATGATCGGCGTGCGCGTGCTCAACGATGTGTACATCCACGTCAGCGGCATCGACCTGATCCGCGACGAAACCGGAACGCCGCGCGTGCTCGAAGACAACGTGCGCACGCCGTCGGGGATCTCGTACGTGCTCGAGAACCGCGACGTGCTCAAGCGCACGTTCCCGCGGCTGTTCGACGGTTACCGCATCGAGCCGGTGGACGATTACCCGCTGCGCCTTCTGCGCACCCTGCGCGAGGCCGCGCCGCCCGGCGCACACGATCCGCGCGTAGTCGTGCTGACGCCCGGCATCTACAACTCCGCATACTACGAGCACGCGATGCTCGCGCGCACGATGGGCGTGCCGCTTGCCGAAGGCCGCGACCTAATCGTCGTCGACAACCGCGTGTTCCTCAAGACGACGCGCGGGCTGGAGCGCGTCGATGTGCTGTACCGCCGCATCGACGACGATTTCCTTGACCCGCTCTACTTCCGGCACGATTCGGCGCTGGGCGTCGTCGGCTTTATGAACGCGTACCGGGCCGGCAACGTGGGGCTCGCCAATGCGATCGGCACGGGCGTCGCCGACGACAAAGCGCTCTACCGGTTCGTCCCGGAGATGATCCGCTTCTACCTGCGCGAGGAGCCGTTGCTGGACAACGTCGAGACATTCGACTGTTCCGACGATACCAGCCGGCGCCACGTCATCGACAACCTCCGGCAGCTCGTCGTCAAGCGCACGAACGGTTCGGGGGGCTACGGCATGCTCATCGGGCCGGCATCCACCGCGCAGCAGCGCGACGAGTTCGCGCGCAAGATCGAGGCCGAGCCGCGCAGCTACATCGCGCAGCCGGTCGTCGAGCTGTCGTCGCATCCCACGCTCGTCGGCGGCCTGCTCCGCTCGCGCCGCGTCGACCTGCGCCCCTTCGCGCTGTACGGCAACAAGGTCGACGTGCCGCCGGCCGCACTCACGCGCGTCGCGCTGCGCGAAGGTTCGCTGGTGGTGAACTCGTCGCAAGGCGGCGGCAGCAAAGACACCTGGGTGCTCGCCGAGGGCGACGGCGATGCTTAGCCGCCTCGCGGAGTCGTTCTTCTGGCTCAGTCGCAACGTCGAGCGCGCGGAGACGGTCGCGCGCGTGCTCGACGTGACCTACACCCGGTCGATGGATCTCTACGCGGGCGGCGCGTGGTCGCAGCGCTCGTGGCGCACCGCGATCGCAATCGCGACGTTCGCGCATCCCGACACCGTCACGCTCGGTGAGTCGGCCGCGAACGAAGCGCTCGCGCGCTGCGTGTTCGACGAGCGCAATCCCTCGTCGATCGTGTCGTGCATCGCGACCGCCCGTGGCAACGCGATCGGCCTGCGCGCCGAGCTGTCCACGGAGCTCTGGGAGCACATCAACGAGCTCTACCTCGACATGCGCGCGCAAGACCTCGACTCCATCGTGGAGGAAGGGCCGTCACGCATGCTGCGCCGCGTGCGCGATCGCTGCCAGGCGATCGCGGGCGTCACCGCTGCAACGCTGCTGCACGAAGACGGCTGGAACTTCATGCAGCTCGGCCGCTTCCTGGAGCGCGGCGCGCTCACCACGCGCATCCTCTCGACGGCGGAGTCGCTCGACGATCCGTGGCCGGAGTGGCAGCGGCTGCTCGAGATGTGCTGCGCCAGCTTCCCGTTCGCGCGCGTCGCCCGGCACCTGCAGAGCCCGCGCGACGCGGCGGCCTTCATCGTATTCCGCGCGACGTTTCCGCGGTCGCTGAACTTTTGCGCGAACGAAGTGCACGCCGCCCTGCATCGTCTGTCGGAGACCGCGATGCGCTCGTACACCGACGATGCGGAGAAGCAGGCCGGCCGGCTGTGCGCGACGTTCAATTTTGCCGATGCCGACGATCTCTTCGCCGAAGGGCTGCACCCGTTCGTGCAGCGGACGCTGCGGACGTTCGACTCCCTCGTCGCGGCGATCCAGCGCGTCTATTTTCCGCGCACGCCGGTGCCGACCGCGCCGCCCCCGCGCAACGACGTGCTGGTCGGTTAGCGGCTGTGGAGTACACTGTCGAGCACGAAACCGTCTACCGGTACCCGCGGTCGGTGACCGAGAGCTACACTGTCGTCCACCTGCAGCCCCGGACGAACTTGCGGCAGTATTGCACGGGATACGTGCTGGACGTCACGCCGCAGTGCCGCGTGTTCTCCTACGTCGACCGGTTCGGCAACGACGTCCAGCACTTTGCGATCGTGCCGGAGCACAACGAACTACGCATCGTCGCGCGGTCGCACGTCGTTACGCTGCCGGCCGGCGCCGTCACGGCGCCGCAGGATGTCGACGCGGCGCAGCTGGACGCCGATCCGCGCACGCCGGAGCTCGCCGAGTTTCGCGGCACGACGCCCTACGTTCGGATCGACGACAGCGTCGCGCGGCTCGCGCGCGAAGTCCCGGCGCCGGACGACGATCTGGCCGGATACTTCCTCGCCGCGGGGAGCTTCATCCACCACACTTTCAGATACCGGCCAGGCACGACCGACGTGCGGACGACCGTCGCCGACGTGGTCGCGGCGCGCGCCGGCGTGTGCCAGGACTTCGCGCACGTGCTGATCGCGCTCGCGCGCAGCCGCGGCATCCCCGCGCGCTACGCGAGCGGCTACATCTTCCGCGGCGTCGCGGGGACGCTCGGCGCCGACGCGTCGCACGCCTGGGCCGAAGCCTTCTTGCCGCCGTACGGCTGGGTCGGGTTCGATCCGACCAACGACCGTCTCATCGACGACGGCTTCGTCCTGGTCGCGCTCGGCCGTGACTACGGCGACGTCAGCCCGACCCGCGGCCTATACCGAGGCGCCGAAGCCGCAACGCTGTCGGTCGCGGTCGCCGTCGGCGCCGCAGGTACCGCCGCCGAGACGGGCGGCCAGCAGCAACAGCAACAGCAGTCGCAAACGGGTTCGCAGTCGCAGTCGCAGTCGCAGTCGCAGCGCCTTTAGCGTCGCGGCGGCTCGGCTAGCGTTTGAGGACGCGGGTGAGCTTGTCGAAGAGTCCCTCGATCGCGCGCTGGTGCGGCTCCTCGTAGCGCTTCCACACGACGCGCCCGTCGGTGTCCGACAGCGTCGCGGTGAGGCGATGGCGCACGATGACCTTACGGCCCTCCGCCTCCAGCTCGAACGCGTGCGTCCCCTCGACGCCCGGACTGTCGATCCGCCACACGATCCGCTTCTCCGGCTCCACGTCCTCGAGCACCGCGTGGATCGGACCGTGCCACTCCTCGGTAGCGCCGGGCTTGAGCGGGCCGGCGCTGCGCATGAACGGCTGCGAGGGAAACGGCCACACCCGATCCTCCGCCGTCCCCATCGCGGTGAGCAGCTCGAAGATCCGGCGCGCCGTCCCGTTGAACGCACGCTCGTACTTGACGTCGATGGCCGAGGGCATGCGGTGTGCTTCTCCAGACCGGCCTCGCCTCGCTGCTCGCCCGCACGTAAAAGAAAAACCCCAGCTTCCACCGGGGTCACGTACGTGTGCGGCCGCCGGCCGCACACGTGAGAGC
>JALZBE010000364.1 GCA_030947665.1 Vulcanimicrobiota bacterium
CGCCGCCGGGGACCCGACCCGCGAGTGCACGTTCCGGTACACGCTCTCGTACGCCGGTACGAAGTTCGTGCTCACCGCCGACGCGCGCGCGAGCTGGACGGGCCAGGTGCGCTGCGTCGCGACCACGTCCGGCCTCGACAAGAGCAAAGGCGACTTCACCGTGACCCTCACGATGCAGTAGCGGCCGTCCTACGGGCAACCAACTTCCAAGAGGTACCATCATGAATCGAATCACATCGTTCCTCGCGCTGAGCGCGATCGTCGTCGCCGGCGCGTTCGCCGGTACGGCTGCCCAGGCGTCGGCATCGAACGTCGTCCTGGATTTCAAAGTGCACAACGGGGACGCGTCGGCGAGCATGATCCGCTCGAGCACCCTGCCGGGCACGATCAGCTCGATGACGAGTCCGGCTGCCGCGGTCGCACGGGGCGGCGACGACCCGTCCAGCGGGTATGCAGTATTCTCGGCGCCGTACCCGTCGATCGGCGGCTATGCCCAAGGATCGGTCACGTACGTCAACGCGGGCGACCTGTCCAGCAATGCATGCACGTTCAACATTCGCATCACGCGTCTCGGTTCGCAGTCGTTCAAGGCGCACTTCTGGGTCACCGAGAGCGGGACCAACTGCACCGTTCCGGGCGACGCGACCAACACGGACGGTCAGTTCACGAGCACCGTGTACACGTTCGTCTGGAGCACGTAGCCCCGTCGGGAACGCTCGGGCCGGTTCGCCGGCCCGAGCGTTCGCATTCTGCGGCGCGTCAATATGAGTAGGGTTGCACGGTCGTGCTCTGGACGAAAAGCGTCGATTGCGTCTCCTGCCCGCTGGCTGCCCCGGTCCGGGTCGTGCCGTTGACCCCGTTAAACACCAACGTCGGTATGTCGTCAGAGAACAGGCCTGGTATCGTCTTCGCGAGCCGGCCGGTTTCGTCGTACTCGTTCAGGCACACGCGGGCGTTCATGTCGAAGTTGCCGATCACCGCCGGGCACAGCATCGAGCGCTGCAGGACGAGATGGTTGACGGTGTCGATGCCGATGACCGCGGAATCACCGCCCAGCATCAGACCCTCGTGGAATCCGTTCTCGTGATTCAGCAGATGCTGGAACACGCGGGCCGTCGATCCTGTCGAAAGGTTCAGCAGGGTCAACTCGGTCCGGTTTTGACCGATGGCGGCAACCTGACAGCTCGTCGCGATCGCAGCAACTTGCGCGCCCGGATCGATCGCCATCTGATAAAAGCCGTTCGTGTCGCCCGCCCCGATGCCGAGGCTGCGCGTGGTCGCGGCGCCGGTGCTGAAGTCGATCGTGACGAGCTGGGGCGATTGCTGTTCGCACGGGACGGTCTGGTCTTCGGCCAACAGGTACGCTCGATCGGTCGACGGATCGTACGCGAACGTAAGCGTGCCAAGCGGATCGAACGTGGGCGTGAGGACCGGGCTGATGTCGATCCCGTTCGCGAAGCCCGTCCCCGTGGTGACGTCGCCGCGCGTCACGATGAAGTCGCCCGTTGCGAGATCCTGCGCGATGTACGCGGACTGCGCCGAAGACGAGTTCGGCGCGGCTTGGTATACGAACGCCGTACTCGGGAGGCTTCCGGGCGGAAAGGAAAAGCGTGCGAACCCGGACGCGAGCGGGGAGATACGGTAGTAGTCGATCGTGACCCCATCCGGCGAGCTGGCGGCCACCGCGGTGTCGTCCTGCACGAACGGATACAAGCTGACCAAATTCGTACCGAGCGCGAGCGGCGACGCACCGAGCTTCGCGGAGGGAACGTCGAACGGTTCGACGAGCGTGACGTTCGCATTCGATTGCGGATTTCCGATCAAGCCCGCTTCGGCGAGAACGGCGTCGTTGCCGTTCGGGTTCGTGAAGACCGATTGAATCGGAAGGCCGGCCGCGCCCGAGAGGCCGTCGTATTGGATCGTGCCGGCGTCGCCGGCTTCAGCGATGGGGCCGGTGCTGCCGGCCGGAAGGACGCGCACGTTCACCGTCGCCGTCGCGGGGATGTTGGCGGTCACCGGATCGATCGTCACGGAACCCGTCGTGCTCGAGGTGCGAACGTGGTACAGCGAGCCCGTGATCACGCCGTCGTCGTCGAGCGCGTTCCCGTTCGGGTTGCGGAACGTGTTGTAGCCGACGCCCGGGTACGGCGCGTGGTAGAAGACGGGTGACGGCGGCGGCGCGGACAGCTCCACGATCGCGCCGGACGCGCCCGGGACGTGCGACACGTCGTACGACACGACGAACGGGGACTTGTACGGGACTTCGAGCGTGTGCGCCGGCGCCGACGTCGAGCGCGGCAGCGACAGCAGCGGCGCCGGCGGGCGTGCGGTGCCGGCGTCGACGCGCGTGAAGGCGAGATCGCTGATATCCGATTGGAACGCGGTCGTGCCCGGCTGCAAGTCGATCCATATCGTGTAGGTGCCGGCGCCCGCGAGGGCGGACACGGGCACGTTCACCGTGCCGCTCGTTGCGGGCAGCGCCACCGAGTAGTACGGGTAGAGGCCGGCACCGATGAACTGATAGCTGTCCTCACCGGGGAACGACACGTTGAGCGTCGGCGCGCGCAGCTTGTCGGCCGGGTATCCGCGAACGTCGTACGCGACGGGGATCGTCGAGCCGGAGACGACCGGCGGAACCAGCGGCGCCAAGACGAGCCGCGAGCTCGGGGCGGGCGGGCCGAACGTCAGTGCAAACGTGGACTCGGCGACCGCGTGCAAGCCGACGGACGCGCTGTACGTGAACGAGATCGTGCGCGAAACACCCGGCGTGAGCGGGACGCCCGCTGCCGCGAAAAGCTGCGCCGGCAACAGCCGGACGTACGGCGTCGTGGCGATGACGCGGGACGGTTTTCCGGCGACCGTGAGGCGATAGGTGGCGTTGGGCGGTATCCCTTCCCAGTCCGGCGCGATCGTGACGTACGAGTTGAGGTCGGCGCCCGTGTCGCTGCCGGGCCATGAAACGACGTGCAGGTTCGAGGCCCGGGTGAACGGGCCGTCGAGCTTGACGAACGACGGGTCGAGCGCGGTCGTGAAGAAGGCGTCGTTGGTGACGCGCTCGTTGAGCTGCGCGATCACGTTGCCGTTTCGGCGGCCTTGCACCGCGACGCGCGCGATGCCCGGCTGGATCGGGTGACCCGAGCCCGCGAGCAAGTGCTCGACGACGCGGCGCACGTTCACTTGCGGACCGACGTTCAGCGGCACGTCCGATTGCGGCGGGGTCGCGACCGGCGTCCCGGTCGCGACGAGCAGGTCGCGTACCTGCGCCACGCTCGTCAACGGGTGCCCGGTCAACCGCGCGACCTGCAGCGCGACCGCCGCGGCCGCCGCGACTTCGGGTGCGGAGGCCGACGTCCCGCCGGTGTTCTCCAGCCCGACCGCGTCGAACGTCGAACCCGTGAGGTACAGCGCGTCGACGTTGTCGCCGGGCGCCGACACGTTTACGCGACTCCCGAACCCGCTCGAGAAACCGAGCATTCCGTTGTACCGCGTCTCGGCGAACGCTTTGACGTTCGCGAGCGCAGCCAGCGCGGGATCTTGTGGGTTCGCCGAGGAGATGTCGTCCAGCGTCGTCGCGCCGACGTCGATCGCGCCGCTGTCGGGAACGACCGACGGCGCCGTCGTGAGATCGATGTCGTCGATGTTCGTCGTGCCGGTCGTGCCGGTGTTGGTCGGCGCGCTTCCGCCCGACGGCCCGATCGCCGCGCTCGTGCCGAGGCGCGTGCCGTCGTTGGCGGCGATGCAGACCACGACGTTCGAGGCGACGATGCCGGCGACGATGCTCTGCGCGAGCGGATCGTCTTCCAAGTAGCGGCTCGGGAAGCCCAACACGTCGGTCCCGAAGCCGATGCTCACCGTGATGACGTCCGGCGCCGGCCGCTGGCGCGCCGCACCGAACAAAGCGGACAGCACTTCGCTCGTGCCGACGACGCCGCGCGTGCGACCCGGTGCGACCCAGCGGTACGATGCGCCCGGCGCGATGCCGAGCAAGTCCATCGCGAACG
>JALZBE010000365.1 GCA_030947665.1 Vulcanimicrobiota bacterium
GCCCACGATCATCAGCGCCGCGCCGAACAACCAGCCGGCCGCGAGCATCCGCGGCTCGTGGCTCGCGATGAGGTGCCCGTAGACGAGCGGCGCGACGGCGCCGCCGACGAGCGTGCCGACGGCGTACACCACCGCGATCGCGGCGGCGCGCGTTTCTAGCGGAAAAATCTCGCTGGCCGTCAGATACGCCGCGCTCGCGCCGGCGCTGGCGAAGAAGAACATGGCCGACCAGCACAGCGCGATCGACGTAGCGGTCAGGCTGCCGTTCAAGAACAAGGCCGTGGTGGCGACCAGCAGTACGCCGCTCACGATGTAGCAGCCGGAGATCATGATCTTGCGGCCGACGACGTCGAAGAAATGCCCCAGGATCAGCGCGCCCGCGAAGTTGCCGATCGCGAACGGGATGATGTAGAGCCCGACGTCGCCCGGCGCCACCTTGAAGAACGTCGTCAACGTGAGGCCCTGCGTGAAGAACACGGCATTGTACAGAAACGCCTGCGTGATCATCAACGTCATGACGAGCACCGTGCGCCGCGGATACGTCTTCGCCATCGCGATCACCGTGTCGAGCATGCCGTGCTTGCGCGACGCATCGAACGTGAGCTTCCGATCCGGCGGCGGCGGGAGCTCCGCGTGCGTCTCGCGAGCGACTTCGGCCTCGACGCTCGCGACGATCGCTTCGGCTTCGTTGTGGCGACCGTGCGTCAGCAGCCAGCGCGGGCTCTCGGGGATGCCGCGGCGCACCGCGAG
The DNA here is from genome assembly GCA_030947665.1 of Vulcanimicrobiota bacterium. Lineage (GTDB taxonomy): Bacteria > Vulcanimicrobiota > Vulcanimicrobiia > Vulcanimicrobiales > Vulcanimicrobiaceae > Vulcanimicrobium. Next base: position 751 of record JALZBE010000365.1, read on the forward strand.
CACGGCGATCGCGAGAAACGCGCCCAGTCCGAACGCGAGCCGCCAACCCAGCGACGGTGCGATGAAGCGCCCGTCGAGCAGCGGCACGGACACCAGCGATCCGATCAGCGTGCCGATCCACCACGAACCGTTGATCGCGATGTCCGCGACGCCGCGCCGCGCCGACGGGATCAGCTCGTCGATCGCGGAGTTTACCGCGCTGTACTCGCCGCCGATCCCGGCGCCCGCCAGCATGCGAAAGATCGCGAAGCTCCAGAAGTCCCACGCGAACGCCGTGAGCAGCGTGCTGACCAGATACCAGGTCAGCGTGATGAGGAACAGCTTCTTGCGCCCGAGCTTGTCGGTGAGATAGCCGAACACCAGCGCGCCGATGCACGCGCCGATCAGGTACGTCGTACCCGCCGCCGTGGCTTGCTCGGGGCTGAGCCCGAGCCCGTTCTTCGACGTCAGCGTCGGCCCGATCGTGCCGACGATGGTGACCTCGAGCCCGTCGAGGATCCACGTGATCCCCAAACCGATAACGATGATCCAATGCCACCGGGCCCATGGCAAACGGTCGAGCCGAAACGGGATGTCGGTCGTGATATGCGCGGCGTTGGCGGCCAACGGGTCCTCCGGGCACGGGCGGGGCAGGCGGGCTATGAGGTACCCGACCCGTTGCGGACGGAAACCGCGCCGTCCACGTAAGGCGGCTTACCGACGGCCCGAGGCCATCTGCGCCATGATGGCGGAAACACCGTCCATCCCCCACCCGCAACGAGGTACGCGATGAAATCAACGATCCTGCACGTGTCAATGACGCTTGCGCTTCTGGCGATGCCGGTCGCCGCGTTGGCGGCCGACACGCCGTCGTCCGACCACATGGCCGGCGCATCGGGCCAGATGGCGACGATGGCCTGCCGCCCCGCGACCGCGAAGGACACCGCCGCATCCGCCGAAGCGATGGCAAAAGCGCACGTCATGATGGCGACGATGGGCACCGAGAAGCTCGTCTGCATGAAGCTCAACCACGACAAGATGATGGCCGAAGCGGCAAAAGCGAAGAAGATGGCCACCGCTGCCGAGGCCAGCGCGGCGTGGGTGCAATTCCTCCAGGAAGCGATGATGGTTCCGGGCGGAACCGGCGGAGGCTAGACGCTCGCTGCGCCGCCGATCACAAGAGCGTGCGGCGCAAATCTCCCAGCGCGCTTTTGATCTCGACCGCGAAGCGCGCCGCGTTCGCGCCGTCGATCACGCGGTGATCGTACGACAGCGACAGCGGCTGAATGAGCCGTGGCACGAACGACGTGCCGTCCCATACGGGGCGGATGCCGGCTTTGCACGCGCCCAGGATCGCCACTTCGGGCGCGTTGATGATCGGCGTGAACGTCGTGCCGCCGATCGAGCCCAGCGATGAGATGGTGAACGTCGCGCCGCTCATGTCGGCGGGGCCGAGTTTGCCGTCGCGCGCTTTGGCGGCGAGCTCCGACGTCTCGCGCGCGATGTCGATCACGCCCTTTTTGTCGACATCGCGGATGACGGGCACGAGTAGCCCGTTCGGCGTGTCCGCTGCGAAGCCGAGGTGGTAGTACTTCTTGAGCACGAGCTCGTCGCCGTCGAGCGAGGCGTTGAACTGCGGGAAGCGCTTGAGCGCGGCGACCGCGGCCTTCATCAAGAACGCGAGCATCGTCACCTTGACGTCCTTGCGCTCGCCGTTGATCTGCTTGCGGAACGCTTCGAGCTCCGTCACGTCGGCGTCCTCGTTCTGCGTGACGTGCGGGATCATCACCCAGTTGCGCGCGAGCACGGGGCCGCTGATCTTCTGAATGCGCGTCAATGCCACGCGCTCGACCGGGCCGAACTTCGCGAAGTCGACGCTCGGCCACGGCGGGAGGTGCAGCCCGAGACCGCTCGTCGTGCCCGCGTGCACGCCGCCGCCGCCCGGCGCCGACGATGCGATCGCCGTTTTGACGAAACCTTGCACGTCGTCGCGCGTGATGCGCGCGTTCGGACCGCTGCCGTGCACGCGGCTGAGGTCGACGCCGAGCTCGCGTGCGAACCGGCGAATCGCGGGCGAAGCGTGCACCGGACCGCCCGCGGCGACGCCGTTCGTCGACGCGCCGTCGGGAGCAGCACGCGGCGCGGTTGAAACCGGCGGCGGTGATGCAGCAGGCGCCTGCGGCGGCGCGGCGGCTTCTTCGCCCGCGCCCGCGTCGGATGCGACGATCTCGACGGCCTCTTTCGCGGGTGTCGGCGAGGGCGTCGGCGGCGACTCCGGCTGCGCGTCCGCGGACTCGAGCGTCGCGAGCACGGTGCCTTGCGAGACCTTGTCGCCGATCTTGACGCGCAGCTCTTTCACCACGCCGCCCGCGGACGCGGGAACTTCCATCGTCGCCTTGTCGGACTCCAGCATGACCAGCGGCGACTCTTTTGCGATCGTGTCGCCCGGCGCGACCAGCAATTCGATCACCGGGATGTCGTTGAAGCCGCCGAGGTCGGGGACGGTCAGCTCGATCTGCGCCATCGCGTTAAACCGTCGTCGGCTCGGGTTTGTTCGGGTCGAGCTCGTACTTCGCGATTGCGTCCGTGACTTTCGCGCGGTCGACCGTGCCGTCGGCCGCGAGCGCGTTGAGCGCGGCCAGCGCGATCCAGCGGCGGTCGACCTCGAAGAATGCGCGCAATTGTTTGCGCGTATCGCTGCGGCCGAAGCCGTCGGTGCCCAGCGCGTGGAACCGCCGTTCGACGAACGGGCGAATCTGCTCGGCGAACGTCTTCACGTAGTCGGTCGCTGCGATCACCGGCCCGTCGTGTCCGGCGAGCTGCTCGGCGACGTACGCGCGCTTCGGCGTCTCGGTCGGATGCAGCAAGTTCCAGCGCGCCGCCGACTCGCCGTCGCGGTGCAGCAGCGTGAAGCTCGTCGCGCTCCACACGTCGGCCGCCACGCCGAAGTCGTCGCGCAGCAGGTCGGCCGCCGCGAGCACTTCGCGTAGGATCGCGCCGCTGCCCATCAGTTGCACGCGCGGCTGGCCCTGCTTGGGGGCGCCGCCGTCGCGCAGCAGGTACATGCCGCGCAGGATGCCGTCCTCGGCGCCGGCCGGCAGCGCGGGATGCTGGTAGTTCTCGTTGAGCAGCGTGATGTAGTAGTAGACGTCTTCCTGCTCCGCGAGCATCCGGCGCACGCCGTCCTGCACGATCGTCGCGACTTCGTACGCATAGGTCGGATCGTACGGCACGCAGTTCGGGATCGACGCCGCGAAGAGGTGCGAG
>JALZBE010000366.1 GCA_030947665.1 Vulcanimicrobiota bacterium
AAGAACGAAACCGGCGGGCGCGGCCCGGACGTGGCGATCGACTGCGTCGGGATGGAAGCGCACTCGCACGCGCTCGACGCGCTCGCGGACAAGGCGAAGCAGACGCTCAAGCTGACGTTCGACCGGGCGCATGTTCTGCGCCAGGCGATCTACGCGGTCGGCATAGGCGGCACGGTGTCGGTGCCGGGCGTGTACGTCGGGTTCGTCGACAAATTCCCGATGGGGATCGTCGTCAACAAGGGGCTGACGATCTTCAGCGGGCAGACGCACGTGCACACCTACGTGAAGCCGCTGATGGAGCGCATTCGCAAGGGCGAGATCGATCCGACGAAGGTCATCACGCACACCATGCCGCTCGAATCGGCGGCGGATGCATACAAGATGTTCGTCGACAAGTCGGACGGCTGCGAGAAGGTGATCCTCAAACCGGGCGTTCTCGCCGCGTGATCCTGACGTCGTGATGCCCGGTTGCTTCGAGCAATCCGGGCTCCCATCGTGTGCGTTCAGAGAGAAACCTCACGATGTCAGGAGTCTCATGAAGAACATTCGTCCCCTAGTCGCCGCGCTGGCGACCTCAGCGCTGCTCGCGTCGGTGGCACCTACGCTCGCTCAGCAAGCGATGGGCCACATGATGAACAACGGGTCGAACCCGATGGTCGGTAACCACGCGATGTCATCCACGAAGGACATCGTCTCGAACGCCGTCACGTCCGACGACAACACGATCCTGGTCGCCGCCGTCAAAGCCGCCGGCCTCGTTCAGACACTGCAGGGCAAGGGTCCCTTCACGGTGTTCGCACCGACCGATGAAGCATTCAAGCTGCTGCCGGCCGGGACTGTCGACACGCTGGTCAAGCCCGAGAACAAAGCGACGCTGACGAAGATTCTTACGTACCACGTCGTGCCGGGCCGTCTCGACTTCGCCGCCCTCAGCACCATGATCGCAGCCGGTAAAGGCAAGGCCACGCTCACAACGGTGCAGGGCGAGCCGCTCACCGTCGAGCAGAACGGTCCCCGCAACATCATCCTGGTCGACGCCAAGGGCAACACGGCCCAGATTTCGACCTACGACGTATACCAGTCCAACGGCGTGATCCACGTCATCGACAAAGTTCTCACGCCGTAAACTCCTCGAGCCTACAATCATTGGGGCGGCCCTTCGGGGCCGCCCTTTTGCGCGATCGGACGGCAGGGTGACCGCATCCCGCGGCCCGAATCGCGCACCATGTCCGAGCAGCACCAACACCCTCACCAACACGCCGACGGTGTGGAACACACCCACGCACATGGTCACACCGACCACGACCATCAGCACGAACACGTCCAACCGGCGGGGCACGAACATGCGCACGCCCACGACGACGGCACGACGCATGTCCACCCGCACGAGCACGAAGCCGAACACAAGCACGAGCACTAGCCGGGGATGGGACGCGTCAAGGGGTCGGGCTCGATGGGTCCGACCCGTTCGACTCGCCTCCCCGCCGCGCTCGACCAATGGCTCGAGTCGCGGCTCATGCTCCATCGCGACAAGTCCGTCAGTGAGATCCTGCTCGAGTTGATTCACAGCGGGCTGCGGCTGCGCGAGGGCTACATGGCCATCCATCGCCGCATACTCGAAGCGCGACTTGCCGGTGACCGGGCTTCATATGACGCGTATCGCGCGTGTCTGCTGGACACATTCGGACCGCAATACGTCGAACATCTCGACCGCTGGCTCGAAGCCGACGGGGTCGTCAAAACGACTACAGTGTAGACGGTCCGAAAGCCGTCGGGCCACGTCAGATTGGGAAAGCGCCGCTCGGCCGAATCCTCATCTGCATCGGAGGTCGCCTTGTCATTCTTCGAGCGCCAACGGATCCGCCGCAGCGGCGTCGCGTTGGTCGCCATGGGCCTTCTGCTGGCGACGATCGACGTCAACGCCGCGGGCGAGATCCCGGCCGTCTATGCCGATGAGCAAGCGGCTTCGACGACTTCAGATGCACCGCAGCCGGTCCTATCACCCGACGAAACGGCGGCTTCTCCGACTCCCGTTCGTTCGAGCGAGCCGATGCAGACGATCACCGGCACCGTGTACGACGGTTTCGGCGTTCCGCTGCCGGGAGCGATCGTGACACTGACTGGGCAGTCAAGTCGCAGCGTGACGACCGGGACCGACGGCGCGTTCCGGTTCGACGACGTCGACTCTTCTCCGCACGGGCTATCGATCGTGCACGCCGGATATACCGACGCGCAACAAACGTCAGTCTTGACGACCGAGGGGGCCCTCGTCGTCCGGTTGTTCCCCGCATCCGCGGGCAGCGTCGCGCCGGCGACGCGTCCAGCGTCGGTGCCAGACCTCAAGACGATCGGAAGGGTCCAATCGCGCGGCAGAATCGACAATCTGATCGGTACGGCGTCGTCCGCCGCGGAAGGCTTCGTCGGGCACACCGAACTCGAGCAGCGTCCGATCCTGCGTCCAGGCGAGCTGCTCGAAACGGTGCCGGGCGTCGTCATCTCCCAGCATTCGGGCGAGGGCAAAGCGAACCAGTACTATCTGCGTGGATTCAACTTGGATCACGGCACGGACATCGCGATCACGATCGGCGGAATTCCAGCCAACATGCGTACGCACGCGCACGGCCAAGGATATTCCGACATCAACTGGCTGATCCCCGAAACGATCAATTTTGTGAACTACCGCAAGGGCACGTACAATGCGGATCAGGGCGATTTTTCGACGGCCGGCGCGGTCAATATGGCCTACTTCAACGTCCTTCCGCAGCGAATCGCTACGGTGAGCGGCGGGCCGTACGGACAAGCGAGGGTCCTGCTCGCCGCGTCGCCCAGCGTGGGTGCCGACGGTCATTTCCTCTACGCCCTCGAATACGCTCACGAAGACAACACGGCGGACAGTCCGGACAATTACCGCAAGTATAACGCCCTTCTGCGCTACAGCCGCCAAGTCGGGACGACGCTCTGGGGCGTCACCGCACAGGGATATGAAGCGAAGTGGATGTCGTCGGATCAAATTCCGTTGCGCGCGGTGCAACGCGGCGACATTGGCCGGTTCGGCCATATCGATCCCACGGATGCCGGGCGAACGCATCGTTATGTCCTCTCAACCGACATTGCCCACGAGACCCCGACGTCCTCGACGAAGATCAGCGCATACGCGATGGATTATAGCCTACACCTGTTCTCTGATTTCACGTACTTTCTGAACGACCCGGCGAACACGGACCAGTTCGAGCAGACCGACCAGCGCTTGGTGACGGGCGTCAACGCGAGCCAAATGTGGAAGACGCCGGTCGCCGAGAACACGGTCGGTTATCAGATGCGCAACGACAACATCACCCCCGTCGGCCTCTATTCGACGCGCGGCAGAAGCATCATCGGCACGACGCGAGTCGATCGCGTTCTAGAAACGAGCAATGCGGTCTACGTGCAGACCAGTCAGCGCCTGACGCCGAAGCTCCGTCTGACGGCCGGCGTACGTGCGGACGTCTACAATTTCAGGGTGAACGATTTACGGCCCGAAAACTCCGGCGGCGTCCGGGCGAGCATCATCAGCCCGAAGGTTGCCTTCGCGTACACGGTGAGTCCGAAAGCCGAATTATATGCCGACTACGGCCAAGGCTTTCATAGTAACGACGCGCGCGGCATCACGGAAACCGTGGACCCCGGGACGGGGCTGACCACCGACCCCGGGACCGGCCAAATCCTCCAAGGGGCCACCCCACTCGTTCGGGCTCAAGGCGCCGAACTCGGCGCACGCTTCGCCATCGCACAAAAGCTGCGAACAACCGTTTCGTTGTGGAATCTGAACCTCGCTTCGGAATTGATCTTTCAAGGCGATGCGGGAACGACAACTGCCGGGAGGCCGAGTCATCGCTACGGCTTCGAGCTCGCGAATTTCTATGTGCCGAGCCCCGGCGTCACACTGGATTTCGATTACGCATCATCCGCAGCCAAGTTCACCAACTTCGACCCCGTCGGTCAAACGATCCCGGGGT
>JALZBE010000367.1 GCA_030947665.1 Vulcanimicrobiota bacterium
TCGTGCAGCACCAGCTTCTTGCCGACCGCGTGCGCGACCGCGTCTTTGGTGAGGTCGTCGACCGTCGGCCCCAAACCGCCGGTGCACACGGCGCCGTTTGCGCGCGCGAGCACGTCGTCGAGCATCACGGCCAACCTCTCCGCGTTGTCGCCGACCGAATGCTTCGCGTACACGTCGGCGCCGTGATCGGCGAGCATGCGCGCGATGTGCACGCTGTTGGTGTCGACCAGCTGCCCGAGCAGGATCTCGGTGCCGATCGTCACGATCTCGACGGAAGCCATCCGGTCAGCTTCGACGCCGGGCCGCGCCCTCCGGCGCGGTCAGAACGCGTCGGCGATCGTCGGCGCGTAGGGGTACACGTGCGTCATCCAGCCGTAGACGTTGTCGAGGAACACGCCGTTGGCCGCGTCGCACGCGGCGCGCGTCGTGATCGTGCCTTCGAAGCCGAACGGCGCGCGCTGCGCGTGCGTGGTCATGGGCGGCGCGTCCTTGTGCGGGACGCAGATGTTGCGGTGGCTGTGCCAGTGTCCCAGCGCGAGCGGGATGCGGCGGTCCAGCTCGTCCATCGAAGCCGAGATCGGCGCGGTGAACATCACGCCCGCCAGCTCGAAGCCGTTCGCGGTGCGCCGGTAGAGGATCGCGGCGGGCGCTTTGGGGTCGAGGTGCGCTTGGTTCTTGGCGAAGTTCTCGTACTTGAAGAAATGCTTGAGCGAACCCACCGGCACGTCTTCGCCTTCTTTGAGAAAGCCGTCGCGCTCGGCGGTCGCGGGATCGCGATAGCGCTCCAGGTCGCTGCGCAGCATCGCCAGCAGCCGCTGCGTGTGCGCCATCTCGTCGGGCGGCACGGCGTCGCGCGCTTCGCTCATCCGCGTGTGGCCGAACGGATCGATCCCCATCCCGGTGGAGCGTGCCGCCACCTTCGCGGGGTGCGCCGCGCACGCGGCGAGGACTGCGCACGCAACGGCCGCGCCGAGCCCGCGCGCGATGCTGCCGCCGATCATCCCCACTCGCCGTCCGGCGCGATGACCGCAAGCGCGTGCGAGTTCGGGACGCTGATCCAGAGCCGTCCGCGCCCGTCGGCGGCGATGGACGTCCCGCCCGTCATCGGCAGGCGGGTGGTGCGCGCGACTCCGTCGCGCCCGATCGCGATGAGCACGTTGCGCTCCGCGTAACCGCCGCCCAGGAAATACGCCGTTTGCGAAACGCGGTCGTAGGCGACGCTTGTGACGCGGTCGCCGAAGTGCCAGCGCCGCACCGCGGCTGTCGCGTCGCGCCGCTCGGCATCGAACTCGGTGAACACCCACAGCGCGTCCGCGGTGCGCACGATCTTGGGCGCCATCGGCGACGTGCACGGGTGTTCAGTCCCGCGTACGACGAAGTCGCGGACGCGCGCGAGCACGCACCCGTCGGCGGCGACAAACAGATCGTCACCCAGCCGCGCGACGCTGCGGATCGGCGGCAACCCGTGCAGCTGCGCCAACCGTGTCCGGCCGTCGGGGTCGGAGTAGCCGAGGCCGCGCGCGTAACCGTACGCGAACCACCACCGGCCCGATGCCGCGCGGTCGATCGACGTCACGAATGGATAGTCTCCGTTGTAGACGTCCGAGGCACCGCTCCAATCCGGGCGCGGAAGGACGCGCCGGTATTGCGTCGTGCCCTTCATCTGAACAATGAAGTTTTTGGCGACGCACGCGAACGCCGGCGTCGCATAGGGTACGACGGCGCGTGCCTGGCGGTCGTCGCACCAGTCGAACGACGCGACAGGGCTGACCGCCCCGCCGGTTCCGAGCAGCCGGTACACGGCGTTTTTTCCGCGCACGTAAATCCAACCGTCAGTCCCCGGGACGACGTCGAGCACAGATTCCGAGCCCATCGCTCCACCGAGCGCGACGGTCCGGATGTCCCGTCCCGGCAACGCCGCCCAATGCTTCACGGGCCCGGCGATGGCCGGAGGGCCGGTGGACGCGACCATAGCCAGAGCAACCATCGCATATACCAGCGTCCGAATCATGCGCATCGTCTTCTCCTTCGCCGCAGCGTGAGCCAAGCATGACTGGGCTGCTTGCGAAGAGCCTGAGAGAGGCCGCTAATCGACCCGCTGCGCCGAGAGGGCGGCGAGCTCTTCCTCGAACCACTCGGGGTACGATATGCGCGCGTCGAGCGAGAAGCCGTCGGCCGCCGCGATCATCGCGCGCCGCCGCGCGCCGCCGTCGTCCGCCAGCCGCGTGCGGTTGCGGCGCTTCTGCGTTGCCAGGCAGTCGATGAAGCGCGCGAACTTCGCGTCGAGCACACGCGCGAGCGCGTCCTTGAGCGCCTTGCCGACGCGCGGTGCGACGCCGCCGGTGGAGATGCCGATACGCACGGGCCCCGCGGCGACGATCGCCTGCATCGCGACGAAGCCGAAGCGCGGCTGGTCGATCGTACACAGCAGAAATCGGTGCGCGTCGGCGAGCGCGCGCAGCCGTGCGGACAGCGCGCCGTCCTGCGGCGTGGCGATCACGAAGAACGCGTCTTTCACGTCGTCGTCGAGCAGCGCGCGGGGATCGGTGATCCAGCGGACGTCGGCGTCGACCGCGCGCAGGGCGGCGACTTTCTCGATCGCTTCGCGGTCGTCCGCGGGGCCGATCACGACGCACGCGCGGCCGACCAAGTTCAAGCTGACCGGATAGAAACCGTGGGGCGGCAGCGGGTCCTCGACGCGGTGTGCCGGCGGCATCTCAGAGGTCCACCGGACGCAGATAGAACTCGTTGATCGCCGTGCCCGACACCAGGGCGGTCGTCGGCAGGTGGCGCTTCCAGTGCGTGCCGTCGACGCGCCGCCGCACCAGCCGCACGTCGGCGAGCTCCAGGCCGCGCGCGACGATCGCGTCGTCTTTGTAGCCGAGCAGGATCAAGTTCAGGATGCGGTCCGCCTTCGCGTAGGTGATGCCGAGATCGTTTTCGTCGGTTTGGTTCGCTTCGAGATCGGCGCTGGGCGGCTTGTCGACGACTTCGTTGGGTACGCCGAGATAGCGCGCAAGCGCCCACACCTGCGTCTTGAACAAGTCGCCGATCGGGTTGACCGGCGGCGTGTCGTCGGCGTGCCAGGTGAAGTAGCCCATGAGCCGCTCCGTCTTGTTGCCGGTCCCGACCGGCAGCGCACCGCGCCGCGCGGACTGGTCGAACAGGATCAGCATGCGCATGCGCGCCATCACGTTGCCCTTGCGGCGCGCGTCGGCATCGGGCGCGTGGCGCAGATAGCCGTCCACGGCATCGGTGATCTCGATCGTCTCGCCGTTGATGCCGAGCGCGTCGACGATGCGCTGCGCGTCCGACAGCGATGCCGCCGCCGACGTCTTGTACGGCATGCGGATCGCGTACACGTTCTCCGGCCCGAGCGCACGCGCACACAGGTACGCGACGAGCGCGCTGTCGATCCCGCCGGACAGCCCGAGGATCGCCTTGCCGATCCCGCGCCGCTCGACGAGCTCGTCGCGCAGAAACGCTTCGAGCCAGCGCGCGGCGAGCTCCGCGTTGATCGCCAGCGACGGCTCGTCCAATCGCGCTTCGACCACGGGAAACAGCGTGGTCATCCGCCTTCCTCCAACCGGCGCAGCACCGGGATCTCCTCGTCGAGCCAAAGATCCGGCAACACTGCGGACAAATCGCCCAGCAGCGGGATCGTCGCGCGCGCGAGGTCGATCTCATCGCGGTCCAGGCGCACCCGCACGATGCACGCGTCGAGCGGGCCGGCGGATTCGAGCAGTTCGCCGCGCGGCGAGTACGCGCACGTCCCGCCCGACATCCCCTTGCCGCCTTCGAACCCGGTGAGCCCCGCGTACAGCACGTACACCCCGTGCTCCGCGGCGGCCGACGACAGGATCGCTTTCCAGCGCACGTTGCTTTCCAGCTCGTCGTCGCCGCACAGCCCGCGCCCCGGTGACGCACTGGGGATGATGATCAGGCGCGCGCCCTTGAGCGCCGCGACCGTGGGCAT
>JALZBE010000368.1 GCA_030947665.1 Vulcanimicrobiota bacterium
AGGCTCGTTCGGGCACGATCTCACCCGCCAGCTCGTGCAAGAACCGCGCGCGCTGGCGATCGGCGGCGGACTGCTCATCCTGTTCGGCCTGTTCGGGCTGCCGCCGATGTTCATGTTGCCGATGGCGGCGGTGCTGCTGATGCTCGCGTATCGCGGGCGCAAGCTTACGAAGGCCGAAGCCGCCAAGGGCGGCGCCGGCGCGAAGGGCATCGCGGGCCAACCGGGCGCGCCGGGGATCGCGGGCTCCGGCTCGCAGCCCGCGGTCAAGCCCGCTGAATCCGTCGTGCCGCTGCTGTCGTACGATCCGATGGAGCTCGAGATCGGCTTCGGTTTGATCCCGCTCGTCGACGTGTCGCAAGGCGGCGATCTCCTCGAGCGCATCACGATGATCCGCCGGCACGCCGCGCGCGAGCTCGGCATCGTCGTTCCGCCGATCCGTGTGCGCGACAACCTGCAGCTCAAGCCGTCCACGTACGTCGTGAAGATCTACGGGCTCGAGGTCACGCGCGCCGAGGTCATGGTCTCGCGGCTGCTCGCGATGAATCCGGGCACCGCGGTGAGCGGGATCGACGGGATCCCGACGACGGAACCCGCCTTCGGTTTGCCCGCGCTGTGGGTCGCGGAGAGCGCGCGCGGCGACGCGGAGATGGCCGGCTACACCGTCATCGACCCGACGTCGGTCATCGCGACGCACCTCACCGAGATCATCAAGACGCATGCGCCCGATCTGCTGGGCCGCCAAGAAACCTCGGCACTGCTCGACAACGTCAAGCAGCACTACCCGGTGGTCGTCGACGAGCTCATCCCCAACTTGCTGACGGTCGGCGAAGTGCAGCGCGTGCTGCAGAACCTGTTGCGCGAGCGCATCCCGATCCGCAACCTGCTGCTGATCCTGGAAAACCTCGCCGACGGCGCGCGCGCGTCCAAAGACATCGACTACCTCACCGAAAAAGTCCGCGCGGCGCTGGCGCGCCACATCTGCGCCGAGTATGCGGAGAACGGGCTGCTGTCGGTGATCACGGTCGACCCGCGGCTCGAGACGCTGCTGGGCGAAGCGGTGCGCCGCGGCGAGGACGCATACGCGCTGCTCGATCCGGGGACCGTCGCGAAGATCTACGCATCGCTCACCAAGCGCATCACCGACGCGCAGCAGAGCGGCTTGCAGCCGATCGTGCTCACGTCGCCGGGCACGCGGCTCGCGCTCAAGCGCCTCACCGAGCGCGCCGCGCCGTCGCTGGTCGTGCTCTCGTACAGCGAGATCGCGCCGGGCCTGCGCGTCGAGTCGATCGGCCAAGTCTCCACGACCGAAGAAGCGCTCGAGCCCGTCGGAGCGGGGGTCTAACCATGCTGAGCATCCTGGGCCTTCGACCACGGCCGCCTTCCGATCAGCTCAAGCTCAAGCTGCCACAGCTCAACAGCTTCGTCGCGCTCGCGATGACGGGCACGGGTCCGCGCGGCTCCGTCTGCATCGAATCGGTGACCGACCGCAACTTCACGGTGACGGCGCTGCCCGGCACGAGCACCGGCGCCACCGGCGTCTTCACGTACGAGAACACCGTCGGCAAGTTCCGGTTCGCTTCGAAGTGCGTCGCCCTGCGCGGCGGCATCGCGACGTTCGCGATCCCCGAGCGGATCGAAGCGCTGCACGTGTTCGCGGGCGCGCAGCAGCGCAGCGCCGTTCGTCTCGACGCGACGGTCAGCGCTCGCTGGCGCTTCGCACCCGGCGGTCGCGGCAGCGGGGAGTTCGCGCGCGCATCGCTCACCGACATCAGCCGGACCGGCGCGTCGCTGATCGTCGACCGCGAGATCAGGCGCGGAACGTACCTCGAAACATGCTTCTCGATCAACCCGACGGCCCCGCCGCTCGTGCTGCTCGGTGAGGTCATGCGAAGTTCCGGTATCGAATCGTCGAAGAAGATATCGTTGGGCATTCGCTTCAACGCGGTGAAGCCGGCGGAAGACCGGGCGATCACGGAGTTCATCAACAAGCGGCAAGCCGAACGGCGAAACCGCGGCTTGGCTTAGGGAGCACACGGAACGGCATGGCAACGAAGCGAGTTCTCATCGTCGACGACGCGGTCGTCATGCGGATGATGATCAAAGGCATTTTGAGCAAGAACGGTTACGAGATCGTCGGCGAGGCGCAGAACGGCGTCGAAGCGGTCGAGAAGTACCGCACGCTCATCCCCGATCTGGTCACGATGGACATGGTAATGCCGGAGATGGACGGGATCACGGCCGTCAGGGAGATCGTCGCGGGCCATCCCGACGCGCGCATCATCATGTGCACGTCGATGGGCCAGCAGGCGCTGGTGGTCGAGGCGATCCAGGCCGGTGCGAAATCGTTCATCACCAAGCCGTTCCAGCCGCCGAAGATCCTGGAGACGATCCAGAAAGTGCTCGCCTGACGTGCCGACGCTGACGCTCAACGAACTCCAGCGCGACGCGCTCAAAGAAGTCGGCAACATCGGCGCGGGCCACGCCGCGACGGCGCTCTCGCAGCTGCTCAACACCACGATCAAGCTGTCCGAGCCGACGATCGACGTGCTCAAGTTCCGCGACCTCTCGGCCCGCATCGGCTCGGTCGACAAGCAGATCGCGGCACTGCACATGTACGTGCGCGGCGACGCGCCCGGGCAGATGGTCGTGCTGTTCGACCGCGAGCAGGCGATGGAGTTCACCAACGTCTTCATCCGGCGCATCATCGGCGACATCCAGCTCTTCGACTCGATCGTCGACTCGACGCTCAAGGAGCTGGGCAACATCATCGCCGGATCGTATCTCACCGCGCTCATCTCGCTGACCGGGATCAATCTGCTGCCGTCGGTGCCGACGCTCTCGTACGGCACGACGCAGGCCGCGTTCCGCACGCTGATGTCGATCCTGCCCGATCAGGACGTGTTCCTGATCGAGTCGCAGTTCCTCGACAAGAACCGCGCGGTGTCGGGCCAGTTCATCCTGATCCCCGAGACCGGGTCGCTGGAGCCGCTGCTTTCCGTCTTCGGCGTCGAATAGGATCTGCGGACCGGCGTGTCTTCGCAAGACGAGTTCTTCGACCGCTCCGAGTTCGTGCAGTACTTCCGCGACGAGACCGAGGAGCTGCTGCAGTCCATCGACGCGGATCTGCTGCGGCTCGAAGGGTTCGTCGACAGCGGGACGATCGACGCCGAGATCGTCGCGTCGCTGTTCCGCGCGCTGCACACGATCAAGGGCAGCGCTGGGATGCTCGACTTCGCCGGCGTGCAGCAGATCGCGCACAAGCTCGAGAACGTCTACGACCTGCTGCGCAAGGACCGCATGCCGCTCACCGAGCACGGCATCAACCTGCTGTTCGAAGGGCGCGACGTCCTCACGGCGCTGATTCGCGCCGCCGTCGCCGGCGGTGAGCCGCCGAGCGACGTCGTGGAGTACGTCGAGCGGCTCGACGCGTTCGCCGGCATCTACGACTCCACCGCGCAGGCCATCGAGGGCCCGCGCTCCGACGCCGACGCGGACGAAGACCTCACCCCGCTCGACGACGCGCAAGTCGCCGCGTTCCAAGCCGAAGTCGAACGGCTGCTGGCGCAAGCGGCGACCGAACCGAACGAGCCGGCGGCGGCCGTCGACGCTGCGGCGGCGCAAGCCGCGGTCGACGCGTTCTTGACGACCGGCGGCACGACGGCACCCGCGCCGTTTGCGGCCAAGTTCGCGCCGGAACAGCCGAAGCCGACCGCGCCGCAGCCCTCAGCGCCGAAGAGCGCGGTTACGCCGGCTTCCGCGACGACCGCTGCGCCCGATGCGAAGCGCGCAACAAAGAACCAGACGATCCGCGTCGACATCGACCGGCTCGACCTGTTGCTGAACCTCGTCGGCGAGCTCGTCATCAACCGCACGCGCATCTCCGACATCGCCGCGACGCTCGGGCGCCAGCTCAACGGCGCGCGCGCGGACGACGGCCTGGGCAACCTCGCGAAGGATCTCT
>JALZBE010000369.1 GCA_030947665.1 Vulcanimicrobiota bacterium
CCCCGGCTCGCGCGAGTCGAATGCGCGCTCGCCGTCCTCGGTGTCGAGCAAGAAGCCGTCGAACGCGCCGGTGCGGTCGTAGATCAGCCCGGCGATCTTCCCGGTGTAACCCTGCCGCTCGTCGTCGTCGTGATGATGATGGTGCTCGTGTCCGTGCTCGCCGTGCTCGTGTTCGGGCTCGTGCTCGGCGTGGTGGTCATGATCGTGGTCGTGGGCGTGGGCGTGGTCGTGGTCGTGCACCTGATCCTCATGCCCGTCCCGGCGCGGTCTCTCCCGCGGAGCGCGAGCAGCAAGACGCTCGGCGCCCGGACCGAAGACCGCGCGATGGCGCTCTCACGGTCCGTCGTCCGCGCGTGCGCGACCGCGTTCGCGCTCGGCCTCGCCGGGTGCGCGCACGCCGGCAGCCAGGCCGGCGCGTCCCGCGACGTGGTCCGCATGGCGATCGGCACCGATCCGCCCGGGCTGAACCCGCTCGTCTTCGACAACGCCCAAGTCTCGTATCTCGGTCCGCTGATCCACGGGTATCTGCTGCGCACCGACGGCGAGGGCCGGTTGATCCCCGATCTCGCCACCGTCGTGCCGTCGCACGCGAACGGCGGGATCGGCGCCGACGGGCGCACCGTGACGTATCATTTGCGGCACGGCGTGCGCTGGCACGACGGCGCGCCGTTCGACGCGAAGGACGTCGTGTTCTCGTTCGCCGCCGCGACGAACCCGCACAATGCCGTCCCCGACCGCACCGGTTTCGATCGCGTCGCCGTCGTGCGCGCACTCGATCCGTACACCGTGCGCGTCCGGCTGACGCGCCCGTTCTCGCCGTTCGTCGCGTCGTGTTTCACGCTGGGCGCGAACGATCCGTACCCGATCCTGCCCGCGCACCTGCTCGCGGGCAAGCACGACCTCAATCGCGACGCGTACAACGCCGCGCCGGTCGGCCTCGGCCCGTACAAGCTCGCCGCGTGGGAACGCGGGTCGCGCATCGTGCTCGCCGCCGACGCGCACTACTTCCGCGGCGCGCCCGCGATCGGGCGCATCGAGATCGTGATCGTCCCCGATCCCAACACCCAGGCGACGATGTGGCAGACGGGCGCGGTCGACTTCATCATCGGCCGCGTGCAGTCGGGTCGCACGTTTCTGGACTCCCTGCGACGCCGGACGGACGCGCGCATCGTGCTGCAGCCGCACTACGAGTTCGACTTCGTCTTGCTCAACCTCGCGCACCCGCCGCTCGACGACGTGCGCGTGCGCCGCGCGCTCGCGATGGCGATCGACCGGAAACGCATCATGCGCGATCTCGACGGTGAGCTGTGGCTCGACGCCGACACGGACCGGCTCCCGGGTCAGTTCGCGTACGACGCGTCGATCGCGCAACCGCAGTACGACCCGGCCGCATCGGCGCGTTTGCTCGACGCGGCGGGCTGGCATGTGCAGCCGGACGGCGCGCGCCGCAAGAACGGGCGCGTGCTCGCGCTCGACTTCGTGGCGACGACCGAGTCGAAGACGAGCGGCCGCTTCGGCCTGTTCGTGCAGCAAGACCTCAAGAAGCTCGGCTTCCGCGTCGAGCTCAAATCGTACGACTACAACCAGATTTGGGCGGCGAAGGCGGACCACGGGATCTTTCAGACCGGCCGGTTCGACATCGCGTACTCCGGCTGGCAGCCCAACGTCGTCGCCGACCACTCGTACCTCTTCCGCTGCGACACGCGCCCGCCCAACGGCGACAACTTCGGCGGCATCTGCGATCCCGCGATCGAAGCCGCGGCGCGGGAGGAGCTCGGCGCGAGCGCCGATCCCGCCCGCGAGGCCGCCGGCGACCGCGCGCTTACGCGCCGGCTCGTCGCGCAGACCGACGTGATCTTCGTCGGCTTCAACCGCGAAGCGGTCGCCTACCGCGCCGGCCTGGAAGGCGTGGTCCCGTCGGTGACCGGCAACCACCTCTGGAACGCCTGGGCCTGGCACTACGCGCGGTGAACGCGACGCTCGACCACCGGTAGTAGCCGCGCGAGCCGGCGCGGAAGGGAGCCGGGTGGCTACCGCGTCGCTGTCCTACGGTTCGTACCTCAAAGTCCCCGAGCTGCTGGACCTCCAGCAGCGCATCAGCGATCCGCCGCACCACGACGAGCTGCTGTTCATCCTGATCCATCAGGTGTACGAGCTGTGGTTCAAGCAGACGCTGCACGAGCTCGACGCGGCGGTGCGGTTCCTCGACGCGGACGATCTGCTCAAGGTCGCCAAAGGGTTTCGCCGCATCCACGCGATCCAGCGCATCCTGCTGCAGCAAGTCGACGTGCTCGAAACGATGACCCCGCAAGATTTCAACGCGTTTCGCTCCGGGCTCAACCCGGCCAGCGGCTTTCAGTCAGCGCAGTTCCGCGAGATCGAGTTCCGCTGCGGGCTGCCCGGCGACGAGAAGTATCTGCGCCACCTCGCGCTCACGCCGGAAGAGCACGCCCGGCTCGAACGGCGCATGCACGAGCCGACGCTCTACGACGCACTCAAAGCGTACCTCGCGCGCCGCGGCTTCGACGTGTCGTCGCACGACGCGCTGATCGACACGTTCCGGACCGTGTACGAGCACGAGGAGCAGCACTACGCGCTGTATCTGCTGCTCGAGGACCTGATCGACTTCGACGAGGGCGTGCTGTTGTGGCGCGGCCGCCACGTCGCGATGGTGGAGCGCATGATCGGCATGAAGCCCGGCACCGGCGGCTCGCTCGGCGTCGCGTACTTGCAGACGACACTGCAGCGCCGTTTCTTCCCCGAGCTCTGGGAAGTGCGTACGGTCCTGGGCGGAACGTACGGCGGCTGACCGCTAGGGCGAAGGCGACGGCGCCGGCGTCGCAGCGAGCGCCTGTGCGACGCTGCGCGGCGCCGAGTACCGCTCGTGCGCGCCGATCACGTTGAGCACGACCGCCGCTTGCGCGCGCGTCACCGGCTGCTGCGGGCGAAACATCGCGATCGCCCCGAACGTGCGGCCGATGTTGTCGACCTTGGGCGATCCGTCTTTGGGATCGTCCTGCACGTCGGTCGCGACCGCCGCGGCGTAGGTCTTCGAAACCTGGGCTTTGTCCTTCCACGACGGCAGGTTGTAGTGCGCGTAGCTGTCGTCGGCGGCATAGCTCTTCTCCACGCCGCCGCGGTCGAGGCCTGCTTTGATCGCGATCATCTGCTCGCGCGTCAACGGCTGCTCGGCCTTGAAGCTCTTGTCCGGAAAGCCCACCGCGATGCCGGCGTCGCTGAGCCCCTGCACGTAGCGAAAGTCCGGATCGGTCGACGGCAGATCGCTGAACGACGACTGCGTCGTCGCATCGGCCGGATGGATCTGGCGGCTCGGCTGATCCGCCCACACGGCGTTGTTCGTCTTGAAGAGCCAGCGCGCGAAATCGCGGCGCTTGACCGGATCGCCCGGGTGGAACGGACCGCTGGTCGCGTCGAGCACGCCGAGCTGCCCGAGCGCAACGATCTCTTTCTGTCCCTGCACGCCGTCGATGTCGGTGAACGCAACGGGCGACGATGCGGGCGACGCCGCCGGCGGAGCGGCGCTCGCCTGCGTGTCGGGCAGCGCCGACGCGGCCGGCGACGCCGACGTGTCCGACGATGCCGACGTCGTGCTGCTGCTCTGACCGGTCTTGGAGCACCCGGCGGCGGTGACGGCGCACGCAAGCGCGAGCATGACGATGAACGGCGTTCGCATCGTCGCCGGGTACGCCGGGCGCGTTGCGCGATCCCTTCAGCGCGAGATTCGTGCCGCGCGCTGAAGGGACGACCGCGGTGCGGCGGAACGTCGCCGCGTGATCGCCGCGACAACCGCCCGCGCGCGCGACCGCTTCGCGGGCATCGACGTCAACACGTGGCTCGTCTCGCACTCGATGGGCGCGCCGCCGCTCGCCGCGCGCGACGCGCTCGTGCGCTACCATGCGCAGTGGGCCGACGGCGGCCCCGAGGGCGCGTGGCCGCGGTG
>JALZBE010000370.1 GCA_030947665.1 Vulcanimicrobiota bacterium
GGTGTTTGCCGTCCGGCGATACCGCTGGCGCGTCGCTGCTCGGGGCGCTTGCGATCGTCCGTAACGTGCCGGTGGCGAGGTCGATCGCGACGACGGCGCGCGCGCGGTAGTGGTTGGTGGACGCGCGCGGCGTGCGCGTGACGTAGACGCGGCGGCCGTCGGGCGCGAACGCGGGCTCGCTCTCGACGGACCATGTGCCCTGCGTGACGCGGTGCGGCTTCTTGCCGTCCGCGCCGATCGTCCAGAGATGCGCCGGCGCTCTGTTCGCGCGCGTGGTCCAGGCGTTGTCGGTGATCTCGAACCAGTCGTCGTGCGCTTTGATGCGCGCGGCGTCGGGCGACTCGTTGCGCGCGACGTACGCGAACGCGCGGCCGTCGGGCCGCCATGCGAACGACTCGACGCCTTTCTTCGCGTCGGTGATGCGCGCGGGTTCGCCGCCGTCCATGCGCAGCACGTAGAGCTGCGGCGACGGCTCGTCCTTGTCGTCGGGATCCTTCGGCGGCGTCGCGACGAACGCCAGCCGGTCGCCGGCCGGCGACCAGCGCGCGCTGGAGACGTCGTCGCGCTCGCGCACGAGCGTGCGCGTCGCGCCATTGCGCGCATCGACCAGCGCGAGCTCGTTGCGGTATTTGTTCTTCACGAAGTCCGGCCGTCGCACGATCAGCGCGATGTGCTTGCCGTCGGGCGCGATCTGCGGGTCGAGCAGCGCGACGAGCGCGCGGAGGTCTTTTCCCTCCAGCACGCGCTGGCTCGGTTGCTTGACGGCAAAGGCGGGCCCGGCGATCAGGACCGATGCGGCAGCAGCGGCGGCGACCGCGACGACGAGGGGACGGCGCAAACGAGAGCCTCCTGAAACGGACCTCCGAAGGAATTGCGAGCACATTTTGCCCGCATGATACGATGGGGCCTGCGGGATGTAGCTCAGCTTGGTAGAGCGCTGCGTTTGGGACGCAGAAGTCGCAGGTTCAAGTCCTGTCATCCCGACCAAGTCACCCCGGCGCCCGTGGTCTAATGGATAAGGCATCCGCCTTCTAAGCGGAACGATGGGGGTTCGATTCCCTCCGGGCGCGCCACACCTCCGAGCATGCCATGATGCTGGCATACATGTTCGGTATGATTCTTTTCATGCGGGTTTGTGGATCATGCGGCGCTGCCCAGGACGAAAGTGAATTCGGTCTCCGCGATAAGCGAACCGGGCGGGTCCACAGCGTTTGCCGCGAATGTCGGCGCGGCTATTCACGGCGATATCATCGAAAGGACGTTGACGCGTTCAATAAACGCCGACGCGTGCGTGTAACGGGATATCGCGCCCGAAATCAAGCGCTCGTAGTCGCCTATCTTTGCGAGCACCCGTGTGCGGACTGCGGCGAGATGGATCCTGTGGTGCTCGAGTTCGATCATGTTCGAGGAGCCAAGCGATGTTCCGTCAGCGACCTCATCCGCTCCGGGGCACGAGTCCAAGCGCTTTTCGCAGAGATAGAGAAATGTGTCGTACGGTGCGCGAACTGCCATCGCCGGCGTACCGCGCAGGCATTGTGGTTTGGGAATGCGCGCCTTTCAGCAGGGTTTGCACTTCGCGATGGCCGACTATCCCCGGTCCCGCATGGTGATTGTAGCTCAGCTGGTTAGAGCGTCCGACTGTGACTCGGAAGGTCGCCGGTTCGAACCCGGTCAGTCACCCCAGAACTTCGGCTCGGCGGGCCGGGCGTTCTTGCCGAGCGCGCGCCTGTAGCTCAGTCGGTAGAGCAGTGGCCTTTTAAGCCATTGGCCGTGGGTTCGAGTCCCACCGGGCGCACCAGCTCCGCGACAGCCGCCTCCTTGACGGGGGCGGCTCAAGCGGGTACTCTTTCCATCGTCCGCACCGCTAGCTCAATGGTAGAGCAGTTGACTCTTAATCAATTGGTTGAAGGTTCGAGTCCTTCGCGGTGCACCATAAACGGAGACGGCTGTCGCAAGACCGGCCGTCTTCGCATTTTAGGCGAAGGGTGCTGTTACGAGCCGCCACCTATGTGTAAGAGCGCTTCCTGCAGCGCCGCAGCCGCGACCGCTCGGTGACTCACCCGATTCTTCGCGTCCGCCCTCAGCTCGGCGAACGTTCGCCCTGCCGGCGGATAAAAGAATACCGGATCGAACGAAAACCCAAGCTCGCCGCGCTCCTCCAACGCGATCTCGCCCTCGACCGCGCCCGTGGCCATCGCCTCACCGCCGCCCGCGCCGATGAAATGCAGCGCGCACACGAACCGCGCTCGCCGGTCAGCCCCGCCACCGCACCCAGCCAGCTCGTCGAGGAGCGCGCGCCGCCGCTCGCTCCATGTCAAACTCGGTCCACCGTAGTACGCGGTCAGCACCCCAGGCCGGCCACCCAGCGCGAGCACTTCGAGCCCCGAGTCATCCGCCAGCACGTCGCCGACCACCCCGGCGTCGCGCAGTTGCGCGCGCAGCGCGCGCGCCTTGAGCGCCGCGTTGTCGGCATACGACGTATCGCCCTCGACCGGATCCTCGTACGCATCGTACGTCGCTAGCGCGACCGCCGCGCCGCCGACGAGCGTCCCCGCGAACAACGCCTCCAGCTCGCGCAGCTTCCCGACGTTCTTCGTGGCCACGTACAACGTCATGCCGCCGCGACCACCGCGCTCACCGCCGCCACCACCGTGCTCACCGCCACCACCACCGTGCTCGCCGTCCCCGCCACCGTGCTCGCCATTCTCGTCGTCGCCCTCGATGCGAGCTACGATTCGTCCAGCCGCAGCACCGCCATGAATGCTTCTTGCGGCAGGTCGACGCGGCCGACGCGCTTCATGCGCTCCTTGCCGACCTTCTGCTTCTCCAGCAGCTTGCGCTTGCGCGTGATGTCACCGCCGTAGCACTTCGCGAGCACGTTCTTGCGCATCGCGGTCACCGTCTCGCGCGCGACGATCTTGCCGCCGATCGCCGCCTGGATCGGCACGTCGAACATCTGGCGCGGGATCAGCTCCTTGAGCTTTTCGACCAGCGCGCGCCCGCGCGACGCCGCCTTCTCACGCGCGACGATGAACGACAGCGCGTCGATCGGCTCCGCGTTGAGCAGGATCTCCAGCTTCACCAGATCACCCTCGCGGTAGCCGATCACCTCGTAGTCCAGCGACGCGTAGCCCTTCGTGCGCGACTTGAGCTGGTCGAAGTAGTCGACGATCACCTCGATCAGCGGCATCTCGTAGCTCAGGATCACGCGGCCGTCGACCAGATACTCCATGTTGGACAGCATCCCGCGCCGGTTCTGCGTCAGCTCCATGATAGCGCCGACGTACTCGGGCGGCGTGATCACGGTCGCCTTGACGTATGGTTCCTCCATCAGCGCAATCTTGTCGCGCGCTGGCAGCTTCGCCGGATTGTCGATGTTCTCGACGGTCCCGTCGGTGAGCGTGACGCGGAAGACCACCGACGGCGAGGTCGCGATCAGGTCGAGGTTGTAGGTGCGTTCGAGCCGCTCTTGCACGATCTCCATGTGCAACAGACCCAGGAAACCGCAGCGGAATCCGAACCCGAGCGCGATGGAGGACTCAGGCTCGAAGTGCAGCGCCGAGTCGTTGAGCGCGAGCTTCTCGAGCGCGTCGCGCAGCTCCGACACCTCGACGCCTTCGTTCGGATACAGCCCGCAGTACACCATCGGCACGATCGGCTTGTAGCCGGGCAGCGCCACCGACGCGGGATCGTCCGCCAGCGTAATGGTGTCGCCCACGTCCATGTCGCCCAGCGACTTGATGTTCGCAATCACGTAGCCCACGTTGCCGACCGACAAAGACTCGGTCTTGCGCATCTCGGGCTTGAAAACGCCGACTTCGGTTGCTTCGTACACGCGCCGGTGCGCCATCGACATGAAGCGCGAGCCGGCCTTGAGCTCGCCGTCCACGATGCGGATGTAGGCGACGACGCCGCGGTACGTGTCGAACTGCGCGTCGAACACGAGCCCGCGCAGCTTGT